>NZ_JBHNMF010000176.1:0-6328 GCF_048562965.1 Thiolapillus sp.
GTTGTTGCGTAGTGCTTGGTGACCAGGACGGCTGGGGCACCAATAGGTTGTCAAAGGCCGAGTCGATTTTGGGGACTGGGATGTCCCAAAATCTATCACGAGGTCGAAGACACGCTTGATTTCCGGCATGATCAGTGACTGGGCGTGAGTATCTGTTGTGGGTGGCTGATGCTGTTGCTTTGTTTCAGGTTTCCGGTGACGGCCTGTGCCGTGCATTTGCCCTGGTAAATCCGCTCGCGAACCGACACACCGCCGATATAGTTGGCATTGAGCTGCAGGCAGGGCAAGGTCTGAAGGCATGTCGCAATCTGCGCCAGTCTGGCGCGGTATTGCCCATGATACAGGGGCAGGCCTCGTGGATGTCGCCGGATGCTGATGAAATCCGCATCACCCTCTATCTTCATCAGCGGGCGGAGGCTGTCCAGTACCGCTCCTGCCAGCGTTTCGTCATCCTGCTGCAACTGGTCCGGATGGCGCATACCGCCGATATAGCTGCTCAGCAAGGTTTTTCCCGGCGGCGCCCGGTGAGGGAACAGGCTGCTCATCCACAGGTTGCCATTGACAGGCAGGCTGTTGTGTTTGGCAACGAGGAAGCCTGTGCCATCCAGCTTGTGCTGAATATGGTTGCTGTTCAGTCCCAGATGTACAACGCCAACAGGTGCATATTCGATGTCGGCGAGCAGGCCACTCAGCGTGGTATCCGTCTCTTCGAGCAGCTGGCTGCTGATATCTGCGGGCGTGGACAGAATCAGCTGAGGCACCTGCAGATCTGCAGGCAGGCCACCGATCTTTCCCTGCACCCGCCAGCCCCGTTTCACCTGTTGTATGCGCAACGCCTTGGCGCTGGTGCGCAGCCGGATGCCGGGTGTTTGTACCAGTGCCTGTATCAGTTGCTCCATCCCGTTGTCGAAGGAAAAGGTATCGGCATTGTTTGCGCGGCGACGCTTGATCACCTTGTTGATAAACATGCCCATGGTCAGGCTGCCGTAGCGTTGCTCCAGTGTCGTGAGCCGGGGCAGGACGGATTGGGCCTCCGCCAGATCCGGGTCGGATGCCAGCGTGCCGGACACGAAAGCATCCATAGCCGTGTCCAGTACCTCCTGTCCCAGCCGGCGCCGGATGAACTCTGATACCGTCTCACCCGTGTGGGCGCCCTTGGGAACAAAAGGTTCCGCCATCAGGCGCAGCTTGGCGGGCAGACTCCACAGGGAAGACGTCAGCAATGCGGGAAGCAGCATGGGCACAGGGGTGAGTCTGTCATGGTGAACGATATAACGGTTGAGGCCTTCATTGCGCTGCTGCCGGTGCTCATCCAGACCCAGGCAGGATATCATCTGGTCCACCTGAGGGCGGAAATTCACCAGCAGTGCGGCGGCGTCCTCGGTGAGATAGCCAGCTTCGCTGTGGCTGCGGATTTTTCCACCAGGGCGAGATCCGGATTCCCAGATCTCTACGGAGATACCCCGCTGGGCCAGCCACCAGGCCGTGGAGAGCCCGGAAATGCCGCCGCCGATGATAAGTACCTGGCTCTTCACACAGTCACCTTTTCTTCAGCTCGGCCTTCATCTTATCCAGCAGTTCCCGGTCGAGAAGGCCCAGACCGCCCGTTTCCGGATCCTGCTGTGATTCCACGTACTGCCGGATCTCGGAGAAGCGCTTCACCGCCTGGGTATTTTCCTTCAGCCGCGGGACGCGGTTTCTCGCAATATCGAAAGCGCTGAAGTCCAGCTCCTGCATGCCGAAGCCTTTCATGCGCCGCACTGCCTTCATCATGGCGCGGTTGCGGAAACGTGTAAGGTCTTCCGGCATGATGGTTTCGATGCCTTCACGGCGGGCGTTGAATTCGGCGGCCTTCTTGATTCCTGCACGGACGAAATCCGGTGCGGATTCGACACGTTGCAAGGCTTCCGTACTCCAGCTGACGCCGGCCAGATCGGTGCTGAATACCTTTTCCACGTCTTCGCAGGCCACCACGATAGCGCTGCGGCGCCGGGCTTCACGCTCTGCGGCGTTCTGCAGGGTGGGCCTGACGAACAGGGCGGCCTGGGGCGAGCGCTGTGCAAGCAGTTCGTTCAGCAGGGTCGTTGCGCTGTCTTCCCAGGGGAGACCGGGTTCGCTGCTGTCGCCAGCTTCCAGACGCCGCAACAGCCTGATATTGACTTCCAGGCGTCCTTCCCCGCGCGCCACGTCTTCCGCCACGGTGAAGATGCCATCGCGCAGGAAATCTGGAAGCTGTTCCAGCCAGGTGACTGCTTCAGCGGTCCAGGCCAGGGGCTTGGTTCCTCCCACGGGCTTCCTGTCATCGGGACGTTTCACGGGGAAGCTGTCGCCGAAACGTTTTGCCGCCAGGGTGCTCAGGTGATCTGTCGTTACGGTGTGCTCGCCCAGGCTGCGCACGTGGTTTTCAGCCCGTTTGCGCACCATCTTGCGCAGGAAGCCGGGAATGCGTTCAAGGCGCCGGCTGGCGTCTTCCGTCCAGCTTATCTCATCCGCGGCCGTTTCTGCCAGCGGCTGGATGACGGCGCGGCCGCTGGGCATGTGTCCGCACCAGGGATCGGCATCCATGAGGTCACCGCCCATGGCCAGGGGACGCGCCCGGCAGCCGCCACAGAGTTTCTGGTATTCGCACTTGCCGCACTTGCCCCTGAGTTCGGGATTGCGCAGGCGCTCAAAGCTTGGCGCTTCGTCCCAGATCTCCCAGAAGCCCTGTTCGCGGATGCTGCCTTCCTCATCGGGAATGTAGGGGCAGGCGGTAACCGCACCTTCCGGCGTGACGCGGCAGTAGTGGATGCCGGCGAGGCATCCGCCGCCTTCGTAGCCCTGGGCGCGTGTGAGGGGGGATTCCGGGTTGTGCTCATAGGCAATGCGTTTGTAGTGGGGCGCGCAGCGGGCGCGGATGATCAGATCCCTGCTGTTCTCCTGTGCTTCCACCAGTTGCCTGAGCACCTGTTCATAGCGCGCAGGGCTGATATCAGACATGGATTCACCCCGGCCGGTGCAAACCAGAAAAAAGACGTTCAGCACATGGGCGCCGCTGGCGGTGGCAAAATCAATCATGGACTGCACTTCATGGGCATTTCGTTCGGTGACGGAGAAATGCACCTGGAAGGGCAGGTCGTGCCTGCGGCAGTGATCCATGCCGGCGAGGGTCTTTTCCCAGCTGCCGGAACAGCCCCGGAAACTGTCATGGCTGGCAGGATCCAGGGAATCCAGGCTGATGCCCATTCCCATTGCGCCGGCAGATTTGAGAGATTGCACCCGCTGTTCCGTGAGGAGTACGCCGTTGGTGCCGATGACCATGGTCAGCCCCAGGCTGTTGCCGTGACGGACGAGATCCGCCAGATCACGCCGCAGCAAAGGTTCGCCGCCGGTGAGCACCACCATGGTTTCGTTGCTGCGCGAAGCGATGTCTGTCAGCAGTTTCCTGACTTCCTCTGTGTTCAGCTCGTCCTTTCCGCCGCTGTGCCGGGTTTCAGCGTCCATGTAACAGTGGGCACAGGTCAGATTGCAGCGGCGCGTGAGGTTGACTGCAATGAGGAAGAGATCGTTATCCATTGCGCGGGTCGTCGGGGTCGAGATGGAAGATGCCGCGTTCTGCCCAGAGGGCTTTTACGGCATCCACCGCAGCTTCGTTCACTTCCGGCAGGTTTCGGTGCCGGCTCCAGCCTTCTATTTCCTGAATCAGCATACCGCGAACCTTGTCCGGCGCCCTGGCGATACGCTGGCGGGCTTCCGCAGCCCAGGGCATGGTTTCGCTGCTCTGTTCCGAGCCTGACTGGAAGGTTTGCAGAACCTCCTGAATGAAGCTTGCATCGATCTTTTTCCGCCCGTTCCTCGCGGCAATGCCCTGGGCAGCCTTGCGTGTCATGTCACGGCAGAATCCGGGAGGGACGTTGTTCAGCAGGACTTCCGCTTCCGCATCCCATGGCAGTTCCTGAGAATCTTCCTGTAGGGACCGGGCCGGGCTGCCGGACTGCATCATCCCCCCGAACGGGCAAGCGCTGGCGCCATCGGCTTTTTTTACTGTGCTGCCGGCACCCGTTTGCGCTTCCATGGCCTTGCGTGCTTCTGCCAGACCGGTTTCGACGGTTTCCAGTGAGACTTCCACGAGTCTCAGCTTCCGGGCATAGTCCTCGATGCGTTGTCTGGAACTGTCACGCATGAAGCCCTCGGGTACGCGCATCAGTCGTGCCAGGGCTGCCGCCTGCCATTGCAGTTCCTGTGACCTGTCAGCCTGCTCAGTGGCAGGGGCTTGTGTGTGGGGTAGTGCTGCGGCCATGGTGCCGGGCTGAAAATCGCCCCTGGGCATATCGTCGTGGAGGAATGTCTGCAGATGCGCGGCTTCCACCGTCGGGCTGTTTTCGGTACGGGCCTTCTTTTCTGCCCGCATGCTCAGGTTGCCCCGCAGGCTGAGATCCTTGATGCTGAGCAGCAAGGCAGTGGCTTCGTCGCTCCAGCGCATGACCTGGGGAGCATCCGGCTGGCGCCTGAGTTCGCCGCGATCATAAGCGCTGACGATTTCTTCCATGGCCTCTCCGGCATGGCCGGGCATGAGCTGGGCGGTGGCTTCTTCGACAATGCTTTCGGTGATGACCGTGTGACCCTTTTCCTGGGCGTAGCGCAGGATGGCCATGCGCGCCATGCTGCGTGCGAAGGAGGGCACCCGTTCCATGCGGGCCTCTGCCTCCTGGGTCCAGGAGGTGCTCACCGAAGCTGGGGCTGGTACTCACGCTGGCTCAGCAGCACCGCACAGGGCGCGTCATTGAGCAGGTATTCGGTGTTGCCGCCGATATCGAGTTCGGGATCGGCATGGATGCCCGTGGTACCCAGCACCAGCAGGCCGGGTTTGAATTCATTCAGGTAACGATTGATGACTTCATGGGGCTTGCCGTCCAGCAGCACGGTTTCCACTTCCATGCCGTGATCCGCTGCGATGGATTGCGCCACCGACAGGTGGCCCTGGTAAATTTTAGCCAGACCGGAATCGATGATTTCCTCATGGAGCTTTTCCTGCTCCTGAAACCTGAATACCTTGCCGGCTTCTTCCGAGAGCACGCCGGCAATACGGTTGAAGGCAACATAGTGGTAATAGGGGTCGAAGGCGGAAACCACCTTCACATCGCTGCCCCAGGCTTTTGCCAGACTCAGGGCGGTGAGCAGCCCGCCATAGGATTTGGCAGAACCGTCCACGCCCACGACGATGGGGCTGTCACTGAGTGAGCAGTTCGGATCCTTGATGATCAGCGTGTCGATACTGCTGCGCCGGGAAACACGCTGGCAGACGGTGCCCAGGCGGCTGCCCTTGACGGCGCCCAGACCAAGGGCGCCCATGACCAGCAGGTCATAGCGGCCGCTGTTGGCTTCGTTCACCAGTTCGCGGTAGTTCTTGCCTTCCAGGGAACAGCGCTCTACCGGCAACCGGTCTGCAGCGACAGTTTCCACCTGATCCAGATAGGAATCGGTGATGATGGACAGGCCCCGGGTGATCAGATCGTCATGCACGTCACGCTGACGCTCCAGTTCCTGCTCTTCCCGAAACTGCTCGGGCAGACCCCCTTCCATCTGCCGGAAGCGGGCATCGTGGAGCTTGGCGGCATATACATGTGCTGCGGTCAGCCTGGCATGGAAGTGCGTGGCCAGGCCGATGGCCTCCAGCGTGCCGCGGTTCGCATGGTCAGAAGAATCGACGGCCAGCAGCAGGGATGAGTAACCGGGCAGAACTGCCTTGTCTTCTTCCGGATGAGCTTGGGTTTGTGCGGTCATGGTCTGTTCGGGCCTTGGGTTGTAAAGAAATCAGCCGTGTATTCGTTAGGGCATACACGGCTGATTTGCATCGGACAGAGGGCGGGTGGCTTATCGCTGCGTAAACCAGTAAGCCACAATATAGCCGATTACCAGCAGATTGATGATACCGGCTATCAGTGCCATGCTGTCCATGAGGCTGAGCCGCCATCTGCGTTTTGCAATCACCCTGTCTGCTCCTCTGTTGCGGTTGCTGAATTACTTGAAGGTAAAGTCAACGGTTGCCTTGCTTCCGGCATCGACGGTTACCTTGGCTTTCTGGTTCTTCAGCATGCCATGCCAGGCTTTGATGGTGTACTTGCCGGGGGGGACGTCGGCAATGGTGTAGCTGCCGTCTTCCGCAACCTTCGCAAAGTAGGGGTTCCGGGCGACGAACACGAAGCCGTGCATGAAATCGTGTGCATCACACTCGCTGCCAGCCATGGAGAGCGAAGCGAAGGCTGGTAGACCCCAGTAGCCGCGAGGCCGCACTGTTTTCCCGGCGTGCCTTGCGCCAGAGGGAAAACAAAGTAGGCCTCCGAACGCG
>NZ_JBHNMF010000177.1:0-6257 GCF_048562965.1 Thiolapillus sp.
GATCTGGTGTTTTTGCTCGTTTCCGCTTATCTGTTGATAGCTGGACTTATTCGAAAAGGCATTTGGGTACATCCGGAAGTGTTGCTGATTGGATACGGCCTGGAGAAGACTCGTATTATGGGAGCCAAGGTGCATCAATCACCTTTCGCCAGGATTGCCCGGTAACCGGAAGGTGTTTTTATTAGCAAAACTGAAGGTATTGCGATTTTTGCGGCAATCATCGCCGCCGTCTGATAATCACGGGGTGATCCTCCAGAATCTTGCAGGTGGCTATGCCACGTACCGACACAGTGTAAGGCGAAGCCTGTCGGTTTTGCGTATTCCTCTACCATTTGGTTAACACCCTGCGTTCCGAGAATGAACGCGGCGGCAGAGCGTTGGGAGTCAACAGGAGCAGGAAGGACATTAGTGATGGTTATTGTCTTTCTGACTACGGATGCAGATCCCATTATGATGCCGCCCGTTTCAACATCCTGGTACCGGCCGCATTCCTCAGAAATCATTTCATGAGTACGTGGTGAAATTCGTATTTGCCAGGAAGAATTATTTTCGGCTTGTACGCAGAGATATGGCCCCACGTCAACAGATGTCCAGGTCAACCCTAGTCCGTCGGGATCCAGCCTGCCGATAATTGCCTGGCCGGATTCGGGTAATTCCTGCTGCCGTATTTCCAATAGCTTACGAGCCATGGGTGCGGCGAAGAGGGAAATATCGGTATCAGGCATTATCATCGTCGTCGATGAACAACCCTGGCCAATTTCCTGGCGTTCCAGATTCCCATTGATACTGAAGAAATGTTCCCGGATCGATTCGTCGGACCGAATCATCTCGTAGGCATCGAGGATCAGATCTGATGTGTTCGGATTCCTGTCGGGTCCTTCGATCGTCATCAGACCGATTGAACCTCCCGCGAATAGTGAGGTTTCAATAACACGTGCAGGCATGGTAGCTGTGGAGAGTGCGCCGAGTGTGTCACGCACTGCAAGAGATGCGGTGGCATTAACGACAGCCCAGGCCTTTTTGGGTATGACTTTCCACAAGCGCTTTTTGTTCGCGCTGAGAGAAACGGCATCGACATTCACGGCTTCTGCAGATTGCCCCAGGCCGTTGATGGCATCTGCCAGCGCTTCTGCCTTCGGCACCATCCACAGGATATTAAAGCGTTCTTTGCTGGGCACCAGAGCATGGCGGGCGGCATTATGTGGTGACATAGTCCGGTTATCTGCAACCACCGAGGGGGCCAGGCCAGCGCGGGCCATGTGTAGGGCAATCTTGGACCCCAGGCTGCCGCAACCGAGCTGTACCAGAATACGATCATCAGGTGTGTTAATGCCTGACACATCCCGCAAAAGCTGTGGTGAGATGGCATGTCGCAATGCTACTGGATGTACTGGGATGGCGGCATGGTCGTCAGTAAACATTGGCGCCGGCGTCTCAAGCAGATAGGGGATAAGTTCCAGATCGCTGCTGGAACCGATTAGATGTGTCGGCCGTCTTGCGCAGAGGATGACAAGAATTGGAATGCTTTGCGTGACAGTTGGGATATCGGCAGTTTGTCGCTGCAGGTGAGTGAGCGCGTCTTCGAGTTCCTTCCCGCAGCCGTATCTATGGGCCTGCTGTACCAGCATCGATAGGTTGGTCACTGTTTCCGGTAGATACTGGTCGCATATATAAGGATCGCCGGAGGGCAGTTTCCCGGGTGTAGCAAAAATGGCGATGGATTCACCAAACTGAAAGCCTTTCGATGATGTTTGCGATACCCGCAGATCGCCCAGCGACTTCCGGTTAACCGACACAGGTTCTGGAAGCACTGACCCATAGAATAAATACCCTTTACCAGGTCTTTGTGCATCAACGGGTCCAATAAACTTGACGTATTCGACGGGAAGGAACCTGAACGCGGCGTGTTTCCGAACAAGTTGTCGCAAGGAGCTGTGTTCAACAACCGCATAATCATCGATGGAGTCGCGGCGGATAGGTTCCCAGCCCTGTTCGCGATCGATCAGTTCATCTTTTGCTGCTCGCTCCAGCCAGTAGACCAATTGATTGACAATGGCGCCAATCCCCTGCCTGTGAAGCAGCTCGCGCGGGTCGCCGTCAAGGTAGCATGGTTCAACTGGGTCCTCCGGGTCGCCCGGTTGGATATGGGGTAAGGAGCGGTTGAAATCATTGCGGAGATAGATTAGTGGTGGGTTAGCCGGATAATCTGGCGGGAACTGGAAGACAGCTTGTTCAACAAGCTGGACTCCGGTCGGGCTCTTTCCGGCAGCTCGCCATGCGGTGGGCAGGTTGGTTCTGATAGACACCGAAGCCACGTAGATACCGTCGGGGCTGATTTCGACAGGCCCTACGGTATCTACATGCGGGTGTTTACCGATCTGGTTCAGCGCATGTTCGATCACCCAGGGGGGCGTATTGTCAGAGCTGCCGGAATTAGCCATGCGGCAGGGGTTGACCACCAACCGCGCTGCTGGAGATGATAGCCGGCGCTGCGAGTGCAGCGCTTTTCAGCGCCAAGCCATTACGACCGATTTCATACTCCATGGGAGCCGGCTTTCCCTTGGAAGGGTATTCGCCAGTACAACGGAATTCGCCTGTTACAGGTTCCAGAATGTCTTCGTATTCACGTTTCGCGCGAATGCAGGGCGGGTCTGAGTCATCATCCTTGATCGGTTTGCTGCTCGCAACGATATTCGCGCCGCTGAGCGCCTGGGAAAGTGCGCTGCGCGCATTTTTATTCACCTCGGCATCTTCGCCTTTCTCGCTCCAGCTATCGTATGACAGGGAATGCCAGGAACAATGGTGCGGGGATAGCAGGAGGTCGTATTCCAGCCAGTATGCGCGGTTCCTGTGCCGGTCCCACAGACGTTCCCAGATCGCCACCTCGGCGTCGCCGCAGGTCAAATAGCGGCAGCTGCCGCCGGCCGCGGTGATTGTAAACCGGAGTATGACGCTGGAATTATTTTTCGTGAGAGTGGCTTCTTCACTCTCGTCATCACTTAGCGGCAGAGGCGCGAGCAGGCGGGCTGACATGCCCGGGTCGTCATGGCCGTTAACCTTTTCGATCAGGCCATCAACCTCGACCAGAATCTCCGTAAGATCATCGGTCTTTCCGTTCTCGTCTCGCCCCAGTATCTGGATACGGTCGCCATCTGAGACAGAAAGGCCGGATTCCCGGTAGCGGGAAACGCGCCGTTTGGCCTCAGTGTTGAATTTCTTGGCATCTAGGCAGAGCGTGTGATTTTTCGATGCGCGACGGAAAATCAATGGTGAAGACCAGATCTCTCGGATGAAAATCTTATCGCCGGAATGGTCTTCCGGTTTGCCGAGGTGGAAATGCTTGTCCAGGCCTGAACAATGATCTTGATCGGGGTGGCTCAGTAGAAATACATCGACGTAGAGCCGGCCTTGGTCATCCCGCTTCAGTCGGTCACGCAGGTCTTTGGCAACATCGCGGGTCGGATCATCAGGATCATCAGCGGCCGCACGGATATTGGTGTCGATGAGGATGGTCCGGCCGCTTTCAAGCTCCACGAGCGTCATGTCGCCGTTGTCGACCGGAAAAAAGGTAATTTTGGCATTCATATTCGGTTCTCCACACGCGATTCAACGGTACCCCCGAGCCCGAAAAGGGGTTGACAGGGGTAGATAATGAGATAAGATACTATACGTATAGTAACTATGTCAATATACTAAGTATACGGGAGTGACTTGATGAGCGGTGATGGTCCGTCGGAGAAAATGCGCTGGAGTATTGAGCGCCGACTGGAATTTATCGAGTTTCGGCTATTCTGGGAGGGTAGGGTAAATCGTTCAGATCTCGTTGACTTCTTTGGTATTTCTGTACCACAGGCATCTGCGGATCTTGGTCGCTATCAGGAAGTGGCAAAGCAGAATCTGGTCTATGACAAGCGTGCCAAGTCATACTTGGTTACAAGGGAGTTCAAACCGGTCTTACTGGAACTTGATGCCCAGAGATACCTGGCGCAACTGCGATTGATCGCCAATGGCATTCTGCCAAAGGAGGAAAGTTGGCTGGGGTGGGTTCCGCCATATGCAACCGTACCCAGTATTGCGCGAAGTGTTGATCCTGTGAAGCTACGGAAGGTGCTCGATGTTATTCGCACGGGGAGTGCGATACATGTTGAGTATCAGTCGCTTTCAAGGCCTGATCCTCTTTGGCGCTGGCTGACACCTCACGCGCTCGCATTTGATGGTTTCCGATGGCACGTGCGAGCTTGGTGCCACACGAGGAACCGGTTCCAGGATTTCGTGTTCGCTCGAATGCTTTCGCTTGATGAGACGAGGCCTGATCAAATAAATGCTGAATACGACGTAGAGTGGCAGCGGTTTCTGACTTTTCGCATTGGGCCACATCCGGATCTTGGGAAAGCTGCACGAAAGGCTATTGAGCTCGATTATGGCATGCAGCAGGGAGAGATATCCGTAGAGACTCGGATCAGTCTTTCATTTTATCTAGAACGGCGACTCGGGCTGGATTTTAAGCCAGAGGAAGTGCGGCCGGAACGACAGCAGATCATATTGCTGAATCGGAAAGAAGTCGATGAAGCGCAAAAACGTGCCAGGTCAGAAACTGCTGCATTGGCATCTAAATACGTTGAGAGAAGTGAGGAAAATTAAGATGGCCTATGACATTGAGAAGCGTGAGCGCATATTCAGGAAAACAAATGGGCGGTGTCATATCTGTCGGTGTCAACTGAGTTTTAATAACTACGGGAAAACCGATGCCAGAGGTGCATGGGAAGTGGAACATTCTGTGCCGCGCGCAAAGGGAGGGACGGATCATCTGAATAATCTGTATGCTTCATGCGTTACCTGTAATAGAAGCAAAGGTAGTTCGACAACAAGATCTGCCCGGGCAAAGAACGGTTATACAAATGCGCCATTGTCAAAAGGTAAGAAAATAAGTAATGCGTTGACTGGAGGAGCCGTCGGTACGCTTGCGACATTTTTTGTTCCACCACATCTGCGCGTTGTGGCCGCCGTATTTGGTGCGGTGTTAGGAGCCGTGATTGGCCATGAAATCGAACCAGAGTAGAACAATCGGTTTCATGGCTCGAAGCGACAGATATTTGAAATCAGAAAACCAGATCTGGTTGTTCGGTTTTCTTGTCGTTAACTTGGCGGCATTCGCAGTCGTGACCTACATAGGCCTAGACGGAGTGCCCGGTGCCATTCAGTGGGTACAGTCTAACTGGGAGAGTTTGAGTGCTGTTGGCCTTGGTGTGGTGGTGACGACGGTTGTCAGTAACCTGATAAGCCCGCAGTTGAAAGCGGTTCTTGTATTTTGGCGATGGCCTAACCCTTTGCCTGGGCATCGTGCTTTTACTCGGTATCTGGGGAAGGATCCACGGATTGATCCGCACAGGTTGCAAGAAAAAATCGGCGACTTCCCTAGTGATCCATCAGAACAAAATCGATTGTGGTATCGAATCTACCGGGCACGCGAAAGTGAACCTAGTGTCATGGGTGCTCATAAGGACTTTCTTCTGACGAGAGATATAACATGGTTATCGTTTGCCATGTTCATATTGTTAGGTTTGGGATCTGTTTTTCTTGGGGAATCGGCACTTCAGACCCTCTGGTACCCGGCTTTCTTGGCTTCTCAATATGTAGTGACTTCTATAGCTGCTAGAAGGAGCGGGGTCAGGTTTGTATTGAATGTCCTTGCTGTTGAAGCCTCTTAACCGGGGATGATTCTTATTGTGAGCACACATGAGTAAGCGGTAATTTGAGGTAAGAATAGATGGCATCCACCTTTGCTTGGCTAGATCATTCCGAAAGCGACCGTCGTAAAGCGCTCGATGTAGTTGATCATGTGGCGTACATAGTCCCATCCGACCTGTCTCGCCTATCGCTCTCTGGTGCACACAGTGCCGAACTCAAAGCTTTGCAAATGCTTAAAGCAGAGCTGCCCAACGATTTTACGATCTTCCACTACTGAAGATAGATCAGCACTAAAGCGATTTCAGCGCTTCGCTGATCTGCTCCTCGGGTGGTTCTTCATAGATTAAGGTTGTGGAAGGGTTCACATGCCCCGCGATCTTCTGCGCGACCTTCACCGACTTCTTCTGCTTGTGGATCACGTTGGTGATCACCGAGCGCCTCCCACTGTGCGAACTGGCCTTTTCGATACCCGCCCAGCCACGCAGCATCAGGGCCATGTGTTCCTGCAATGTATTGGGCGAGTAGGGGCCGCCTTTTTGCGTGACAAATAACGGATCGGAGGGTTTAAG
>NZ_JBHNMF010000178.1:0-6255 GCF_048562965.1 Thiolapillus sp.
TAACCTATTGTTTTTCAAGCGAAAGAAACAAAATAAACAAGAATATTACCAAGTACTAATTTATCCGCCATATTAGTCGACTCTAATATTCATTGCTCCAAAAAATTGGGAAACTTCAGGTTAGTAATTGCAGGGGTTGCATATCAACCCATCTCTTTTTCTTTTTTTTCAGGGTTTGTAGTAGCAAGCAGGTTTTGTCATGACCGAAGAATTTGAAGCGTTGCGCCGTGCGGCCAGGGACTATTGCGATATTATCGAAGCGGTGGGTGAAGAGGAGCAGGACTGGCTGAACAAAGTTGTCAGGATTCTGCCGCGCTTGCACGCGGCCGTTTCCGCCATCCTGGAGCTGGAAAAGTCGGGGGGCAAGCCCGTTGAGGCCAACCTGGAGATGCGCTTTTCCCTGTTCAGCAAGCTGCATCAGCTGCTCGGTGACAAGGATGCCTACTGGATGGAATACGATCTTGGCCATGAGGAATGCCGCAGCGGCAGCCTGGCAGACGATCTGACGGATATCTACTGCGAGCTGAAACAGGGGCTGCACATGCTGGAAAACGAAGACGCCGATCCGGACACCGTGCTCCTGAACTGGCGTGAAGGTTACAAGATACACTGGGGCAAGCATCTGCTGGATGCCGAGCGCCATCTCTATGAACTCTCTTCCAGAGGAAACCTATGAAACGTCTGTTATTCCTGTTGCTGCTGCTGACCGGCAGCCACGCCCTCTTTGCAGAGGAAGAAAAAGAGATCACCCTGCAGTTGCCGCCCGCTTCCCTGGAAAAATGGTACAAGCCTGCCAATGAACACAACGTGTGGCTGCACACCATGTTCCGTCTGCGCCGGGAGATGCAGGCGGTTACCGAATATGCGGCGCTGGAAAAGACTGGGCTGCTGAAGAAATGGCTGGGGAAACTGCAGGAAGACTACCGCTCCATCGGCAAGATGGTGCCGGAGTGGCAGGATGAGCTGGAAACCGAGTTGCTGGACAAGATGATCGCGGCTGCCGAAAACAGCAAACTGGACGATCTGCAGATGCTGCAGCGCAAGCTGGGCAAGTCCTGCCAGTCATGCCATGTGGATTACAAGCTGGTTGCCGCTTTGCGTTACCGGGCGCCGGATTTTTCTCCGGTCAGGGTGGAATCCGAAGAAACCATGGAAGAGGAAAAGTACAGCCGCGTGATGTCCCGCCTCAGCCTGCTGGTCAACCGTATAAAGATCGCCAGTGATGACGGGCAAACCGATGCGGGCATCACCGCACTGGATGAGCTGCAACAGCGCCTGGCTGATTTGGGGGGCAGTTGTTCTTCCTGCCATAAAGACGAGCAACCGCGGGAGCGCATTCTGGGCAAGGCGTCACAGGCTGCCCTGGGCAAGGTGCGGGAAGGCCTGAGCGCCGGCGACAGCAAACAGGTCGGGCGCCACATGGGCGAGTTTGCAGTAGGAGTGTGTGCGGACTGTCATGGCATTCACCGCATGCAGAGCAATCTTCGGGAACTGCTCAGCGGGGAATAGGACTGGCCTGCCCGCAAGGCCCCGTCGTCTAACTCGTACAGTGGGGGCGACGGTCTGTGAAAAACGCCGTACATACATCCATGTAGGCTTGATCTCGGCGACCATGCCTCGGACATTTTCACAGGCCGGCACCCCCATTGTTTTCAATGGCGTATGTAATTATTAACCCTGCGACCAAGTATGTCGTCCTCAGTGCTTCAAACAGGACGCGTATCAAGGCGCGGCTTGCAGTCAATGGAAAGCCCTTGTCAAAAGCCGCAACACCGATACGCGTCCTGTTTGAAGCACCTAACAAATTGATAATAAAAAGAAAGGCCGCCCTGTCTGCGCCGGTGGACTGCGTTATCAACTCTTGCTGTAGAATGACTACAGCGGCGTGTTGATGCCTTGCCACCAGCGCAGACAGGGCGGCTGAGGGCGATATACTTGGTTGCCGGGTTAATAGGTTGGGCCTGCCCGGTATTGCCGGGCGAACAGAGGGCTTATTTCTGTGCTTTCACCCAGGCCTGAAAAGCGGCCGGCTGGGAAGCCCACAAGCCCAGCTTCTGTTCGCGGGCCTGCAGCCATGCCTGCTGCAGGCGATCACGCAACTCCTGGGGCAGGGTTTCCGGCTTCAGGGGACGGGCATAACCGGCGGCTACCAGGGTGGTGTTGATGGACAGCCCGTTTGTCATGGTGACTTCAGCTCCGATACGGCCATAGCGGTCGCGTTTTTTCAGGTCTCCGGAGAGCAGCAGCATGTCGCCGGGTTTGACCAATGCACGCAGGTATTCCGTTGCTTCATGCCCCAGGGGCAGGAGTTCCCCCGCGGTCAGGCCGGTGCGCGCCATATCCACCTTGAGCTTGGGGTTTTGCGTGTCTTCAGGTGCATCCATGCCGAGCAGCTGGATGCGGTCTTCGCGGCCGTCCAGCTTCACCACGAGGGTGTCGGCATCTTCGACCTTCACGAGTTCAACCTGGGTGCCTGCAGCGATCAAAAGGCTGCTGAACAGCAGCAGATAGACAGAGAGTAGCGTTTTCATCAGTGACTGGTTCCTGCTGAGCGGGTGAGTTTGTTGTGTACATTATACTTCCCCGACGGCTTCTTCATGGGGATGCGCTTTACTTCCTTCAGTGTCCTGGCGTCGTACACCACGATGGCGCCATCCATGTCCCAGATGCTCACCAGGGCGTATTTGCCGTCTTTGGTGAATTCCACGTGGGCGGAGGTCTTTCCGGGCGCGGGTTTGAGGGTCTTGACGATCTCCAGGGTCTGTTTGTCGATGACGTGCATGAGATCCCGGTTGGGGCCAAAGAACACGTCCGTCCAGGCATAGGGGGTCTTTTCGTGGCTGCGCATGAAGAATCCCGGTCCCTGGGTGGGGATGCGTTTGATGACCTTCCAGGTTTTCGTGTCCACCACGGTGACTTCCGGCTTGCGGATGTTGGGGGTGGCCAGCACCGTGGTGCCGTTTCTTGGCCAGGTGATGGCCGAGCTGAGATGGGGCAGGCCGGGCAGATCCACCTTGGCAACCGCGCGGCCCAGATCCAGATCCACCACCTGGGCGCCACCGCCCCGGGTGCTGCCGATGATCTGGTCGTATTCTTGGGTGAGGAAGAAATCATCCAGAATGCCTTTCAGGCGCAGTTTGCGAATGGGAAAGCGCTCTTTTTCCGTTTCTTCCCCGGAATCCGGCCGGTAGTCATGCACCCATTTGCCAAAACCCACAGGGGGATCGTCCTCGTAGTTGATCTCCCAGACCTCGGGTATGTCTTTCATGGCGGCAATGAAGCTGGAACGCGGGTCGGCGGTATAGACGGCGCTCACCCGGGAGCTGTTGCCCTCACTGTCCTTTGCCTCGATGACCTTGATCGGGGTCAGGTCTTTGGCGTCCAGCAGCACCAGTGTATGGGGCAGATAATTGGCTATCATCACGTAGCGGCCGTCATGGGACACAGCCAGGTTGCGCGCGTTGATGCCGGCGCGAATCTCCGCGACCCACACAAGATTGAACACATCGAACTTGCTCACCCAGCCGTCCCGGGACAGGAAATAGATATAACGTCCGCCTTCCGCCCATTTGGGGCCGCCGTGTACGGCGAAGCGGGTGGGAACGCGAATGATGGGTTCGAAGCTGTCGCCATCGAGTAGCGTGGCGTGGTGGTCGCCCAGCTCCACCACCATGAACAGATTGTCGATATCCGCCTTGAATTTCGGTTTGTCCGGAAGGCTGCCGTGCTTGTGGTGGATGATCTGGCTGTTTCTGATGGTGACCATGTCCCACACGGGCATCTTTTCCAGCGGTGTGTAGATGTAGTCCACCAGCGCCTGGATTTGTGCCGGCTTGAGTTTGTCGGCAAATCCCTGCATCTGTGTTGCCTGGCGTCCCTTGGCGATGACTTCATTGGCGGCTTTTTTCTTCAGGCGTTTGAGATTCTGGGGCAGCAGGGCAGGGCCGGCAGCGCCAAGGTGATCGGGTCCGTGGCACTGAGCGCAGTGCTGCAGGTACAGGGTGGGGGTGTCATCTGCTGCCACGGCGGCAGCAGAGAAAGACAGCAGCAGAATGGCTGGTAAGTATTTCATGATTCTGTTCATGGCTGATACTGAAAACGGCAATAGTTGAATGACTGAATCTTGCCCGCCGGTGTGTGGTGTTCTTCCGCGATGGTCTCGTTAAGACGGAACGCCTTTCCCAGGGTATGTCCCAGTTGTCCGGGGGAATAGCGTTGCACGGGGAGGCCGCTGCAGGCCTCCGGGCCTTCAGGCGCAAAGGTGGCGATGATCAGGTGACCCCCGGGTTCCAGGGCATGTTTCAGCTGGTGCAGGTACTGAGCCTGGTCTTCCGCTTCGGTGAGAAAGTGAAACACAGCCCGGTCATGCCAGATGCGGTAGGGTCCCTGCAGACCGGCTTCCAGTAGATCGGTTTCCAGCCAGTTTATTTGTGTGGCCCGCTCTCCCAGGCGCGCCTGGGCATAGGCCAGCGCGCTGGGGGAAATATCCAGTACGCTGAGGTTCGACCAGTCCTGGTCGAGAAGATGATCCACCAGCCGCGATACACCACCACCCACATCGATGAAAGGGGCGTCTGCGGGTTCTCCTGTGGAGGCTATGAGGCGCAGAGAGGTTTCCGGGCGGGGTTGAAACCAGCTGGTCTGGCCTTCTTCCTTGTCCTGGTAGACCTGTTCCCAGTGTGCTTTGCGACCGCTGTTCACAAACCGATTTCCTCATCACTCAGATAGCAGGCAGGGTCTTCCGCCCAGGGATCGTCCGTGAGTTGCAGGGCCCGCACCCGGGTGTTGCCGTTGCAGATGTTCAGGTAAGCGCATTTCCCGCAGCGGCCGGTCACGGGGCGGGGGTGCTGCTTGAGACCGGCCATGATGGGGTCGGATGTATCCTGCCAGATCTCGGAGAAAGGCCTTTCTTTGACGTTGCCCAGGTCGTAGTGCCACCACATGGTGTCCGGGTGTACCCGGCCCTGATTGTCGATGTTGGAGATGTTCACCCCGGAGCTGTTGCCGCCCCATTGTTCCAGCCTGGCCTGGATATGCTCTGCCTGTTCCGGGTAGTGCCGTTTTACCCATTGCAGCAGGTACACGCCATCGGCATCGTTGTTGCCCGTGACAAACTCGGTGTTGCGGCCTTTCTTCACGTCCTCCATGGTGCGCTCGAACAGCAGGTCCATGGCCCATCGGGTGGTCTTGAAATGGGTGTCGTCTTTGCGGTTCTTGTTGCCCCGCCCGGCATAGTTGAGGTGGGAGAAGTAAAACTTGTCGATACCTTCGTCGTCCATGAGCTGTAACAGCTGGGGCAGTTCGGCGGCATTGTCCTGGGTCATGGTGAAGCGCAGGCCGACCTTGATGCCTAGGTCGTGGCAGCGGCGCAGGGCGGCCAGGGAGGCGTCGAAGGCGCCTTCCTTGCGGCGGAACTTGTCGTGGGTCTCTCTGATGCCGTCGATGGAGATGCCCAGGTAGTCGAAGCCCACATCGGCGATCTTCTCAATGTTGCTGTCATCGATGAGGGTGCCGTTGGTGGACAAGGCCGTATAGAATCCCATGTCCTTGGCCCGGTGGGCGATATCGAAGATGTCCGGGCGCAGCAAAGGCTCGCCGCCGGAGAGAATGAGCACGGGCACGCCAAACTGTTTCAGGTCATCCATCACCCCAAACACCTGTTCGGTGGACAGTTCGTTGGGGAAGTCCGTGTCCGCTGAAATGGAATAGCAGTGCTTGCAGGTGAGGTTGCAGCGGCGGATGAGATTCCAGATCACCACGGGGCCGGGGGGATTGCGTTTCGGTCCCAGGGGCTTGGGATCAAGGATTTCCTTCATGTACTGGGTGATGCGGAACATCAGTGGTTTTCTCCGGCTTGTGGTGTGGGTCGGACTGAAGTCCGACCTACAGTTGGTCGTAGGTCGGGCTTCAGCCCGACAGGAATTTCGGGTGTTCCCCCTGGTAGGTCGGACTTTAGTCCGACAAGATGCTGGCACATCACTCCAGCCAGATGCTGTCCCAGTGAGGATAGTCCCCCAGAGATTTCACCAGCCCGCCCCGCAAAGGATTGGCGACGATATAGCGGGCGATTTCCTTGTGGTTGTCTTCCTTGCGTAGTGCATGATCGTAATAGGCAGGCTGCCATAAGGTTCCTTTTTTTGGCTCTTCCCCAAATGGAGTGGGTAGATTATCGTAATCCCCTATGAGAGACAAAGACCTATATGCCCAGATACTGGGAATCAAGAGTCCCTGGCAAGTATCCGGTGTAGAGCTGGC
>NZ_JBHNMF010000179.1:0-6226 GCF_048562965.1 Thiolapillus sp.
CCTCCACCATGTGCTGCAGCACATCGGCAATGCCAGGACGGTTGAGGACATTGAAGCCCTGCTACCCTGGAACACGCCTGTCAAAAAAATGCAATAGGGCTGATTGTTTGGCGCTTACGCCGGGCCAGCGTGGCCCAGCGTGTCACGGCGGAATGAAGCACAGAACGCCGAATCGATTCCAGGTGCGCCGCCTTCCGCGAAATCAGCAACATGAGAACGAAAAGCAGCAGATTGCGCGAACTAGGCAGGGTGATTCCGTTCGAATGACGAAAAGGTCTCCAGGAGGAGAAAGGATTGCGTTTCTGTGTCGTGCTGGGCCAGGTCGCTGGCTACCGCTGGCGACCCGGCTTCAAGACGTGTGACGGATTCGTGACGTTTTGTTGGTGTTTTTTGACCCAAAACGACACTTTTTGATTTTTGCAAGAAACGCGACAAGACCGCCAGAAAGCCCGCTGTTGCGGGTCTTTCGGGGTCATTCGGTGTCGTTTGATTGGTGGAGGCGGCGGGAATCGAACCCGCGTCCGCGAATCCTCCGCCTTTGGCTCTACATGCTTAGTCCGGTCTATTAAAATTTAGCCGTTTACCACCCGACGGACAGGGCGGTATAACGACGAGTCCGGTAAGAGTTTAGCGAATCCACCCCGGACGAGCTTCATCGCGATTCTGTGAGAATCGACGCTTCGGTTCCGGACGCACAGACACGGCTCCGGTGAAGCGGCACCCTACCGTTTCTTAGGCGGCGAGTGCGTAGTTGTCGTCGTTGGCAACTATCAGTTTGCAGATGGATTAACGAGGGAATCTACATCCTCGACATGCACCTCAGGTTTTGCTATCCGCGTCGAAAGCCATGTCGCCCCCGAAACTGCGCAGCTGTTTCAGCCTGCTGTTTTGCAGGAATGACAGTGTAGTGTGCTGTCGCCTGCTGTGCAAGGAAGTTGGGTGCAATAGTGGAAATATCAAGGCCATGTATGCGATTTATCACTGCAAACCGCTGATATTGTTACTAGAATGACATTTTTTGGAACAGGATCGTGGCCAATGGATATTTCTGACAGCGAAAAAAAGGCGGCTCGGTGGGCGCATGACCTGTTCGTGCTGAACATTTTCTTTTTCCACCTGTTGCTGACGCCTGCGACCATCATGCTGGGTATCGGCTTGAAAGGCCTGCTGATTCCCCTTGTGCTTTCACTGGCTGTCATCACCTACATCTATTTTCGTGGTCAGCGTGAATCCCGCTGGTTTGTTGCCGCACACTGGCGGCTGGCCTTCAAACGCTGCAAGCTGCTGCTGATCGGCTATGCCATTACCGCTGTTATTCTGCTGCTGGCGGAATTGCTGACCAGTGGCATGAAGGATGCTCACATGGCCAATATTCTTGTAACAGTCATCACGAGGATCGCCATCATGCCCACACTGATATCGGTCATGGTTACCGTCGTGATGGAGGCTTCTGCTACCTCCCTTGTCGGCAAGGGCGAGGTGCCCGAGAAGATCATGAAGGAATTTCCTCCTCATTCGTGAATTCACGCTGCTGTTGCAGCAGCACACCCGCGACGATGAGCAGCAGTCCCAGATAGCTGGAAGCCAGTATTTCTTCGCCGACCAGGTAGTGAATCAGCACCAGGGAGAGGAAAGGCGACAGGTAGATCAGGTTGGCTATACGAACTGTTCTGCGCGTCAGCTGCAGTGCTTTCAGCCATAGCAGGAAGGTCAGGCCCATTTCGAACATGCCCACATACATGGCGCCCGCCAGGCCTTTCTGATCCGGCAGGGAAAAACCTTCTGTCAGCCATAGCGTCAGGGTGACGAAGGGCAGGGCAAAGACGAAATTGCAAAACAGACCAATAACCGGGTCCACACGGCTCCAGGTCTGCCATATCCAGTACGTGGCCCAGATCAGCGTACTGGCCAAAGCCAGGAACACCCCGAAACCGTTGCTGAAATGCAGACTCAGTGGATCACCCCGGGTGGCGATGATGATCACGCCTGCATAGCTCAGGGCAATGGCCGCAAGCTGTTTGCGGCGCAATTTGTGGCCAAGAATGGGTACGGCAAGCAGAGACAGGGTGATGGCCCAGCTGTAGTTCAGGGGTTGTGCTTCCTGGGCAGGCAGCAGTTCATAAGCCTTGAACAGCACCAGGTAGTAGAGCCAGGGTGTCAGCAGACCGGGCAGTCCGAGGTGCAGCAGTGACGCCGGCGGCATCCTCAGCATTTCCTTCAGTTTGCCCTGCAATAACAGTACCAGCCCTAGGATGCAGACGGAGGTCAGGCAGGCCCAGAACAGCAGTTGCACGGGCGACAGGTAGCGCAGGGATATCTTGAAGGCCGAAGCGACCGTGGACCACAGCAATACCGCGGTGAGCCCCAGGAAAAGCGCCCGGCGCTCGTTGTACATCAGTCCAGTTCAGGCAATGGCGGCAGCGGGCAGTCCAGCAACGAGGAAAATGCCCGCAACAGCTCGAGCTCGGTAGCGGTGATTTCTCCATCTGCGGTCACGCTGGCGGCGCAGGCTTTGAGCAACTGTGGTTTCAGCAGGGGCTTGAGCTGGTTGAGCTTGTGCAGGGCCTTGTCCAGTTCTTTCAGGTCGAGGTCGTCCTTCTTCAGCAGCCTCAGGCCTTCCATGTCCAGCACACGCATGGCTGCTTCGAAGGGATGATTGGCTTCACTCTCTGTTTCATGGGTGTTGTGTACCAGATAACTGAGCATGATGCTGATTTCCGGAGACAAACGCGAGATATGCCTGTAGCGCCCGATGCGGGAGATCCTGTGCTCGAAATGAGCTTCCAGATTGTGCAGGATGATTTTCTGCAGGGACCACTCGAACGGCGTGATCTGACCGTCCATATCGATGAGCGCCTGCAGGTTGTCCCTGAACAGATGATACTGTCCGGTGGACAACTGACGCAGCGCGGGCATGGCGAGATCGACAAGCACGAGGTGCAGTTTGGGTGCCAGCTGTTTTACCGTGGCCATGTACTTCTCGGTGAGTATGGCAACGCCCTTGTCGGCCTTGTCCTGCAGATGCCATATCTGTTTTTCCAGCACACCGCGCTCATCGTCCAGCAGCAGCGCATAGATGAGCGCCCGGGCGCCATAGGGTTCAGCTGCCGCTTCGTGCAATTCACCGGGCAGGTATTCCAGCAGACGCTGTGCTTCTTCCATGTTTGCTGCATCGGGTGCGCCCGCCTTGCCGATGTTGTCCAGCACGCTGCTCAGAATGACACCACCGAGCGCCATGTCTTTGGGTGATATACGGGGTTCTTCGCGCTTGTCTTCCTCTCGCTGAACCTCGTCACGGGAAGCCTGCTGAGGAACAATGAACTTGCCGTCCCAGTTTGGCTGTATCTTGCGGATACGCTTGTCCAGGGGCGGGTGTGTGGCAAACAGGGAACTGAACAGATGCGGCACGCCTTCCTCGAAATAGGCATGGCTCAGCTCTTCAGCGTCCGGATGGACGATCAGCGCCCCCTGGGAGTCACCACCGATCTTTTTCAATGCGCCGGAAATGCCGTCGGGATCACGGGTGAACTGTACCGCAGAGGCATCGGCCAGATATTCGCGCTGGCGGCTGACCGAGGCCTTGATCAGGTTGCCGAAGAAGACGCCCACGTAGCCCATGATCAGCAGACCCAGTCCCAGCACGACCAGGGGGACACCGTTGTTTTCCTTGCTGCTGCGCCCGCCGAGGGCGCCCCAACGGAAAATCAGGCGGCCGATCAGGGCGACCATGAGAATGCCGAACAGGATGCCGATAAGGCGGATGTTCAGGCGCATGTCGCCGTTGATGATATGGCTGAATTCATGGGCGATGACGCCCTGCAGCTCGCTGCGGTTGAGCTTTTCGAGCGTGCCCTGGGTGACGGCCACCACGGCATCGCCGGTGGTGTAGCCGGCGGCGAAGGCGTTGATGCCGGGTTCGTGCTCCATGACGTACACCTGGGGAACGGGCGTTCCCGAGGCAATAGAGATTTCTTCCACCACATTCAGCAGGCGGCGTTCCAGTGGGTTTTTGGGATTGCCGGACACCAGACGTCCGCCCATCATTTCCGCCACGGTCTTGCCGCCGCCCCGCAAACTGAGCGTGCGGATAGCGCTGCCCAGAAAGATCACCACGGTGACGCCCAAGCCGATGCCTGTGAAGCGCGCCCAGTTGAACTGCTCCCAGAAGGTCATGGGCGTGTGATTCTGCACATAGTAGTCGGTGGAGTATTCTGCAAACAACATGATGAACAAATTGGTCAGAATGACAATCGACAGAATGGCCAGAACAAAAAGGAAGACGAGCCAGCGCGTTTTGCGCCGGGCGTCATCCTGGGCGGAAAAGAAATCCATAGGGTTTCAGCTCAGAAGGAGACCTTGGGAGCTGCCTGCATCTCGGCGCTGTCTTCGAATTCCAGCAGGCTGGCATCGGTAGGATGGCCGAACATGGCGGCGAAAACCACGGGTGGAAAAGACTGCCTGTAGGTGTTGTATTGCATGACAGAATCATTGAAGGACTGACGTGCAAAGGCGATCTTGTTTTCCGTACTGGTCAGTTCTTCGCTGAACTGCATCATGTTCTGGTTGGCTTTCAGGTCGGGGTAGGCCTCCATGACCATGTTGAAACGGCTCATGGCGCCGGCGAGAGCCTGTTCGCTGCCCGCCAGGGCGCCCATGGCTTCGGCGTTGCCGGGATCGGCAGCGGCCTTGCTCAGGGCATTTGCCGCGGCATTCCGTGCATTGATAACGGCTTCGAGAGTTTCCCGCTCGTGCTTCATGTAGGCCTTGGCTGTTTCCATCAGATTGGGAATCAGGTCATAGCGACGCTTGAGCTGAACCTCGATCTGGGCAAAGGCGTTCTTGTAGCGGTTCTTGAGTGTGACCAGTTTGTTGTAGATGCCGATCACATACATGATCAGTCCCAGGATGACCACCAGGATAACGATAGTGACGATAGCGCCGGTTCCCATAATTCTCCTCCATTCATTTGAGAGATGTGCTGACGGTGCCAATCTTAGCATGTAGACTCTGAAAATTACTCCAAAAAGGGCGGAAATCAGGACCATGTCATCTATGAAGGTAAGTCACTGAAAACGGTACCAGTGGCAGTCCGAGAAAATGTCTGCGGCACGGAAGTCGCAGCCAAGTCTACATGAATGTATTTACGGCGTTTTTCACGGACTGCTGCCGGTGGCGTCATAGTTGGATGACGGGACTCTGGGGCGGAAATGAGCACTATGCAGGACAGAATCGAGATCGACTATTACACCGACATGCTGTGTGTCTGGGCCTATTTTGCTCAGATCAAGCTGGATGAGCTCAAACAGGAATTCGGTGACAGGATCCGGATCAGGCATCATTTCATCACCCTTTTCGGCAACAACGAAATCCGCATCGCCCAGGGCTATGCCGATGGCGGTTATGCCGGCTACTCCGCCCATGTGCGCGGGCTGCAGCAGCACTTTCCCCACGTGGATATTCATCCGCAGATCTGGACCCGCAACATCCCGGCGTCTTCCATGCCCGTACATCTCACCCTCAAGGCGGTGCAGCTGCTCGAAAAACGTGGCGGGTTGCCCCGGCCGGCGGGTGCACCGCGTACCCTGTTCGAAGAACTGGTGTGGCAGCTGCGCCTGGCCTTTTTCAGCAAACTGCAGAATATTGCCGACGAATCCGTACTGCACGGCCATCTGGAAGCGCTGGGCATTCCTGTGGACGAAGTGGAGGCAGAAATCAGCAACGGCAATGCCCACGCTGCCCTGTCCCTGGACATGGATGATCACCGCAACCGCATGATAGAAGGCAGCCCCACCTGGATCATGAACGAAGGACGCCAGCGGCTCTACGGCAATGTGGGCTACCGCGCCATTGCGGCCAACATCCAGGAGCTGCTGGAACGGGAAGTGGACCTACCGGACTGGTGCTGATGGTTTCCTGATCCGCGCCAGCAGCTCGCGGGCGACGCGCAGACGCAGGCCGTAGGCTGCCGGCTGGTTGATGAAAAGGGCAAAAGGACGGCTCTCCAGGTAACCCGCATAACTGCTGATGCCCTTCAGGGTGCCTGTCTTGGCCTGGATCCCGGTTTCCGGCGATGGCAGCAACCCGCGATAGGGCCGGAAGGCTTCCAGCAGCGTCACCATCTGCCGGGCGCTGATACGGTTCCGCCGCGACAGGCCCGATCCTTCCACCATTGTGAAACCCTGCCAGTGAAAGCGCGAGGCAATGCGCTGTTGTGCATACCGACGGG
>NZ_JBHNMF010000180.1:0-6221 GCF_048562965.1 Thiolapillus sp.
AATGACGCGCCTTCGGTGGCATCAGACATGTCCATCGATTTCTCCTGTGTCGTGAAATTTCAGGAGAAAGTCTGCACAGGGTCAGGTGGGGAAAACAGGTGTGGATTCTTGGGCGCTTACGGTTGAACAATATCTGGGTTCAGCCTCACTGAGTTAAGTAAGCTCTGAATATGCCCGTCCTGGACTTCCCAGAGCGAGCTGCAGCGCAAACGCGGTTTGCGCGTTGCTTCAAAATCAACGGCTTGCGCCGTCGATTGATCCGGGTGCTGACTGGAACTTTAATAAATCCCTGGCAGAGAGAATATGCCTGAAATAAATGATTTTCTGAGACTCATGATCAAAAACGAGGCATCGGACCTGTTTTTTTCGGCGGGAACCCCCCTGCACATGAAGATCGACGGGGTACTTTCCGTGGTGAATGACAAGCTGCTGGGAGGAAAAGGCATTGCGGCACTGGCGGACAGCATCATGAGTCCCCGGCAGCGCAAGGCTTTCGGGGAACGTCCGGAAATGAACCTGAGCCTGCAAATGGAGGGTTACGGGCGTTTCCGGGTGAATATCTTTCGCCAGCGCGGCGAGGTAGCCATGGTGATCCGCTATCTGACAGACAAGATTCCTTCCATCGCCGAGCTCAACCTGCCACCCGTGCTGGAAGAGCTGGTGATGAAACCCCGGGGACTGATCCTGGCGGTGGGCGCCACCGGCGCGGGCAAATCCACCACGCTGGCTACCATGATCGACCACCGCAACAAGCACAGCCGCAGCCATATCCTGACCATCGAAGACCCGGTGGAATACGTGCATCACTACCAGAAATCCGTGGTCAATCAGCGTGAGGTTGGCATCGATACTGACAGCTACGAAGATGCCCTGATGAACGCCATGCGCGAGGCACCGGATGTGATTCTCATCGGCGAGATCCGCGAACGTTCCACCATGCAGCATGCTATCGCCTATGCGGAAAACGGCCATCTGTGTCTGTCCACCCTGCACGGCAGCAATGCCAGTCATGTGCTGGAGCGCATCGTGACTTTCTTTCCCAAGGATATGCACGCGCAGCTGTTCATGGATCTGGCACACAATCTGGCGGCCATCATTTCCCAGCGCCTCGTGCGTGACAACGAAGGCAAACGCGTTCCTGCGGTGGAAGTGATGATGATCACACCCCTGATCCGTGACCTGATCTCCAAAGGCAAGATCGACGAGATTCGCGAGGCCATGGAACGAAGCAGTGAGTCCGGTATGCAGACCTTCGATCAGTCGCTATATCACTTGTACAAGGAAGGTCGCATCACAGAAGAAAAAGCCATGGAGAATGCCGAATCCCAGTCCAATCTGGGGGTGAAAATCCGCCTGGACAAGGGTGAGAGTGAAGCCGAGCTGGACGCCGCTCTGGACAGCAACTGATACAATCGTTTCATGGATGTTTCCTCAATACTCGATGGCCTGAATGCCGCTCAGCGGGATGCCGTTTCCGCGCCGCCCTGCTCCACCCTGGTGCTGGCGGGCGCCGGTTCCGGCAAGACCCGGGTGCTGGTGCACCGTATCGCCTGGCTGATTCAGGTGGAAGGCGTATCCCCCTGGGGTATCCTGGCTGTGACCTTCACCAACAAGGCCGCCCGCGAGATGCGTCACCGCATCGAGGAACTGCTGGGGTTTCCCGCCGGCGGCATGTGGGTAGGCACTTTTCACGGCCTGGCCCATCGCCTACTGCGAGCCCACTGGGAAGAGGCCAATCTGCCCAAGGGCTTTCAGATTCTCGATTCCGACGATCAGCTCAGAATGGTCAAACGGGTGATCCGCGAGCTGAATCTGGATGATGCCAAGTGGCCACCGCGCCAGGCCCAGTGGTTTATCAATGAACAGAAAGACGAAGGTCGCCGCCCCAAGAACCTGGAAGATGGCGGCGACCTGTGGCGGCGCCAGATGATCCGCATCTACACGGCTTATCAGGCCGCCTGCGAGCGCGCCGGTGCGGTGGATTTTGCCGAACTGCTGCTGCGCGCCCAGGAACTCTGGCGTGACCGGCCGGACGTGCTGCAGCATTACCAGGAGCGTTTCCAGCATGTCCTGGTGGACGAGTTTCAGGACACCAACAGCATTCAGTACGCCTGGCTGCGCCTGCTGGCAGGGGACCGGGACAACCTGTTCGTGGTGGGGGATGACGACCAGTCCATCTACGGCTGGCGGGGCGCCCGGGTGGAGAACATCCAGGATTTTCCCAGGCATTTCCCCAATGCCCAGCTGGTGAAGCTGGAGCAGAATTACCGCTCCAGCGGCAACATCCTGCGTGGTGCCAATGCCGTCATCACCAACAACCCCGAGCGTCTGGGCAAGGAGCTGTGGACCGAGGACGGCGACGGCGAGCCGATCCGTATCTACGCAGGTTTCAACGAGGTGGACGAGGCGCGCTTCGTGGTGGAACGTATCCGCGCCTTTATCGACGACGGTCATCTGCGCGCCGAGGCGGCTATCCTCTACCGCACCACAGCCCAGTCGCGGGTGTTCGAGGAGGCCTTGTTACAGGCGGGCATTCCCTACCGGGTCTATGGCGGTCTGCGCTTCTTCGAAAGGGCCGAGATCAAGGATGCGCTGGCGTACCTGCGGCAGCTCTCCAATCCCCATGACGATGCGGCCTTCGAGCGTGCGGTGAACCAGCCGCCGCGGGGCATTGGCGCCAAGACCTTGGATGCCTTGCGCGCCCATGCTCGGGATTTCAACTGCTCGATGTGGCAGGCCTGTGAAGACCTGCTGCGCGGTGGTGGCATGACGCCCCGGGCATCGAAGGCTCTGCAGGGCTATCTGGATCTGATCCATGAGCTGCGTGCCGCTACGGCGGCCTTGCCACTGTGGGAAAAAGCCGAGCACGTGATTCATCACAGCCGACTGCCCGAACATTTCAGGAAGTCGCGGGACGGCAAGGGCCAGGACCGTATCGAGAACCTGGAAGAACTGGTCAATGCCACCCGCCAGTTCCAGCCTGCACCCGAGGAAGTCGAGGACATGTCGGAGCTGGATGCGTTCCTGTCGCACGCGGCCCTCGAAGCCGGTGACAATCAGGCGGAAGAATACGAGGACAGCGTACAGCTCATGACCCTGCATTCCGCCAAGGGGTTGGAATTTCCCCTAGTGTTTCTGGTGGGTGTGGAAGAGGGACTGTTCCCGCACAGCATGTCGGCGGAAGATCCTGCACGGCTGGAAGAGGAAAGGCGCCTGTGCTACGTGGGCATGACCCGCGCCATGCAGCAGCTTTATTTGTGTTATGCCGAGAACCGGCGGCTCCATGGCCGGGAATCCTATCCCCTGCCTTCGCGTTTCCTGCGGGAGATACCGACGGAGGTGACGGAAGAGGTGCGGGCCCGTCCGGCGATTGCACGTCCCTACAGCGCCCGCGGAGGATCGCTGAATGATGCCAGGGAAAGCACAGGGTTCGATCTGGGACAGCGGGTATCTCATCCCAAATTTGGCGAAGGGGTGGTACTCAATGCGGAAGGCCAGGGCAGCAGCGCCCGGGTACAGGTGAATTTTGAAGCGGTTGGCAGCAAGTGGCTGGTAGTCAGCTATGCCAACCTGCAACGGCTGTGAACCGGAATGTGTGGATCGGGCTTCAGCGCGATATTAAACAGCAACCTGACTGGCTTACTTCACATGGCCGAGGTAGCGGACTGATGTCTGACCTGCAGTATTTCCCTGTATGTCAGGCTTCAGCCTGACATAAGCGGTTTCCCAGGTTGATATGATAATGTGCCATCGGCAACGGCGTTTGCACAATCGAATTGATGAGGTGAATTATGGATCGTAGAAAATTTCTCAAAACCACGGGTGCCGCCCTGGCCGTGAGCGGTGCTTCGGCAACCGGCTTGGCCCACGCGGGCAAGACCATCAAGTGGAAGATGGTCACCACCTGGCCGAAGAATTTTCCCGGCCTGGGTACGGGCGCCAACAACCTGGCGAGATTGATCACGGAAATGTCCGGCGGGCGGCTCAAGGTCAAGGTGTACGGTGCCAAGGAACTGGTGCCGGCTTTCGAGGTGTTCGATGCGGTGTCCCGGGGTACGGCGGAAATGGGCCATGCCTCAGCCTACTACTGGAAGGGCAAGGTGCCTGAGGCCCAGTTTTTCTCCACCATGCCTTTTGGCATGACCGCCAATGAGATGAATGGCTGGATCTATTACGGCGGCGGGCGGCAGCTCTGGGACGAGACCTACAAGCCCTTCGGCGTCATCGGCCGGCCGGCGGGCAACACCGGTGTGCAGATGGGGGGCTGGTTCAACAAGGAGATCAACTCCCTGGCGGACATGAAGGGTCTGAAAATGCGTATTCCCGGCCTGGGCGGCGAGGTGCTCAAGCGCCTGGGCGGCACCCCGGTGAATCTGCCCGGTGGCGAGCTGTTCACCGCCCTGACCTCCGGCACCATCGACGCCACCGAGTGGGTGGGACCCTACAACGACCTGGCCTTCGGCCTGTACAAGGCGGCCAAGTATTACTATTACCCCGGTTTCCACGAGCCGGGCACCATTCTCGAGGCACTGATCAACCGCAAGGCCTTCGAAGCCCTGCCCAAGGATCTGCAGGCCATCGTGGAAAACGCCTGCAAGGTTGTCAACCAGGACATGCTGGCGGAATACAGCGCGCGCAATCCCGGCGCCCTGGAGCAGCTGGTGAACAAGCATCACGTACAGCTACGTGCCTATCCCGACGATGTACTGGGTCAGCTGCGCAAAGTGTCCGCCGAGGTGGCGGCAGAGCTCGCGGCTCAAAACAAGGCAGCGAAAAAAATCTATGACAGTTATGTGGCCTTCCTGGATGCCTCGAAGAAATACAGCCGCATATCGGATCTGGCCTATCTGAAAGCACGGGATGCCGGATGACAGCTCCCGAGCCGGGGGATGTGCCGCTCTCTTTATATGTGCACATTCCCTGGTGCGTGCGGAAATGCCCGTACTGCGACTTCAACTCCCATGCTCTGAAGGAAGTGCTGCCTGAGCAGGACTATGTGCAGGCATTGCTGACAGGCCTGCGGCAGCAGCAGGAACTGGCTGCTGGCCGTGAGATCACCAGTGTTTTTATCGGTGGCGGCACACCCAGCCTGTTCAGTGGTGCGGCCATTGCCAAGTTGCTGCAGGGCATCCGGAATCAGCTGGTGTTGGCGAAAGACATCGAAATCACGCTGGAAGCCAATCCAGGGGCCGTGGACGCGGGGCATTTTGCCGAATATCGTGCTGCTGGAGTCAACCGCCTGTCCATCGGAGTGCAGAGTTTCAATGCTGTACACCTGCATTCGCTGGGCAGGATCCATGATCCTGGACAGGCCCTGCAGGCGTTCCGGCTTGCTAGGTCTGCCGGTTTCAGAAACATCAATATCGACCTCATGTTCGGACTGCCGCAGCAGACCCCGGAGCAGGCCCTGGCAGATCTGCAGCAGGCTGCCAGGCTGGCTCCGGAGCATATTTCCTGGTACCAGCTCACTTTCGAGCCCAATACTCTTTTTTATCATCAGCCGCCTCCCACGCCGGATGACGAGCAGCTCTGGGAAATACAACAACAAGGGCAAGGATTTTTACGGAATATGGGCTATGCTCAATACGAGGTTTCTGCCTTTTCGCAAAAAAATGGGCAATGCCGGCACAATCTCAATTACTGGATGTTTGGGGATTACCTCGCCATTGGTGCCGGTGCACATGCCAAGGTGAGTACCGAAAAGGGAGTGATCCGCTATGCCCGGGAACGTCATCCCCAGACCTATATGCTGAGTCCGGGTGCCAGAATCAGCAGGCGGCAGCTGGAAGATGATGATTTGAAACTGGAATTCATGATGAATGCCCTGCGGCTGACAGAAGGTGTCGATGTGGATCTGTTTGGAAAGCGTACCGGTATGGCTGCAGCATCGATCGCCGAGTCTGTGGATCGGGCGCGTCAGTTGGGCTTGCTGGAAAAAGGTGCCGACCGCTTTCAGCCAACCTCCCGGGGGCAGATGTTTCTCAATGACTTGCTGGTATTGTTTGACAAGAGATGATCGCTTGTACCGCCGGATACGCCAGTATCGGGTGTATTTTGAAAAGGTTTCTGGTCGTCCATGAAAATTGAAGGTGTTTCTTATGAACTAGTTCCCGTCTATAAATGCCAAGTCATTGAAATTCAATTGAAAAACCGAAAAAAGACGATGAGAAATCCGGTGCAGGATGGTACAATTATGATCTAAAGCATTGATACATAAGAAA
>NZ_JBHNMF010000181.1:0-6180 GCF_048562965.1 Thiolapillus sp.
CGCGTTCGGAGGCCTACTTTGTTTTCCCTCTGGCGCAAGGCACGCCGGGAAAACAGTGCGGCCTCGCGGCTACTGGGGTCTACCAGCCTTCGCTTCGCTCTCCATGGCTGGCAGCGCCGGTCTGTGGTATGGAGGTGTCGGATGACAGCGAGTATCACTACGGTTTTGCCGGAGTGGAATACCACTTCTGCAGTGAACATTGTGAAAGCCAGTTCGAGGCAGACCCTTCGCGGTTCGTGAAAGGCGATGAGACCGAAGACAAGAGTCATTCCCATCATTCACATGAAGCGGGTGAATGCCATCATGAGGAGCATCACACTTCGCATGCCACTGAAGCTGTGGCCGGTGCAGTGTACACCTGCCCCATGCATCCCGAGATTCGGCAGGATCATCCCGGCTCCTGCCCCAAGTGCGGCATGGCGCTGGAGCGTGGGGATATACCTCAGTCTGCCAGCCACACCGAATACACTTGTCCCATGCATCCGGAGATTGTTCAGGACCATCCCGGCAACTGTCCCAAATGCGGCATGGCGCTGGAGCCACGTTCGGTGGCGGTGGAAGAGGACAATACGGAACTCGAAGACATGAGCCGACGCTTCTGGGTAAGTGCTTTGCTGTCTGTACCGGTGTTTATTCTTGCCATGGTGGCGGATCTTGCCCCGGGACTGTTGCCTGACAGTTTGAGCATGAAGAGCGTGCAGTGGATCGAGTTTGTCCTTGCGACACCCGTGGTGTTGTGGGGTGGCTGGCCTTTCTTCGTGCGTGGCTGGCAGTCGGTACGCACCTGGAATCTCAATATGTTCACACTCATTGGCCTGGGTGTCGGCGTGGCCTGGGCGTATAGCGTGGTTGCTTTGCTGTTTCCCCAGATATTTCCGCCGAATATGCAGGGTGAGGAAGGCAGGGTTGCGGTCTATTTCGAAGCGGCTGCCGTCATCACGGCGCTGGTGCTGCTGGGGCAGGTGCTGGAACTGCGGGCACGCAGCAATACCAATGCCGCAATAAAGATGCTGCTGGGGCTAGCGCCTAACAGTGCACGGCGTGTCAATGCCGATGGCAGTGAGGAAGACATTCCCATGGAGCAGGTCATGCCCGGTGATATCCTGCGGGTGAGGCAGGGAGAGAAGATACCCGTGGATGGCGTCGTGACCGAAGGTGGCAGCCTGGTGGATGAGTCTATGGTCACGGGTGAACCCGTGCCTGTGGAGAAGCAGGCGGGTGATGCGCTGATCGGCGCCACGGTGAACGGTACGGGCAGTTTGCTGATGCGGGCAGAAAAAGTGGGTGCGGATACACTCCTTTCACAGATCGTGAAAATGGTGAGTGAGGCACAGCGTTCCCGTGCGCCCATTCAGAAACTGGCAGATGTGGTGGCTGGCTATTTCGTGCCGGCGGTGGTGCTGGTCGCTGTGCTGACTATGATCGTGTGGGGGTTCTTTGGACCCGAGCCGCGATTGGCACATGCGGTGATCAATGCGGTCGCAGTACTCATCATTGCCTGCCCCTGTGCCCTGGGCCTGGCGACGCCCATGTCCATCATGGTGGGTACGGGCAAAGGTGCGAGCCTGGGCGTGCTGATCAAGAACGCCGAAGCACTGGAGGTGATGGAAAAAGTCGATACCCTGGTGGTGGACAAGACCGGCACTCTGACAGAAGGAAAACCCAGCCTGGTTTCCGTGCAGGCAACCGATGAATTCCCCAGGGACACTGTGCTGCGACTGGCTGCGAGCCTGGAAAGGGCCAGTGAGCACCCGCTGGCGGAAGCTATCGTCCGTGGGGCCGAGGAGCAGGGTATCCGTCTGGCAGCGGTGAATGAATTCGACTCCGTCACCGGTCATGGTGTTAAGGGTGTTGTAGAAGGACATGAGGTGGCGCTGGGTAAACGCAGGCTGCTGGAAGAATTGTCCGTGGCTGTGGAACCCTTGCTGGAGAATGCCGAAGCGGGACGGCTGGAAGGCCAGACCGTCATGTGCGTGAGTATCGACGGGAAAGCAGCCGGTCTGATCGGCGTGGCTGATCCCATAAAAGACACGACTGCAGAAGCCATTCGTGATCTGCATGGAGAAGGCGTCAGGGTAGTGATGCTCACTGGCGACAATGCGACGACTGCCCAGGCGGTGGCAGACAAGCTGAATATCGATCGGGTGGAAGCCGAAGTATTACCTGACCAGAAGGCGGCCATCGTCAAGAAACTGCAGGCTGAAGGCAGGATCGTGGCCATGGCGGGTGACGGCATCAATGACGCACCGGCACTCGCTCAGTCCCATGTGGGTATTGCCATGGGGACGGGTACCGACGTTGCCATGGAGAGTGCCGGTGTCACGCTGGTAAAAGGTGACCTTCGGGGCATCGTGAGAGCACGGCGACTGAGCCGGGCCACCATGCGCAACATACGTCAGAATCTGTTTTTTGCCTTTATCTACAACTCCCTTGGCGTACCGGTTGCAGCGGGTGTGCTGTATCCCTTCTTCGGACTGCTGCTCTCACCCATTATCGCTGCGGCGGCCATGAGTTTCAGCTCTGTATCGGTCATAGCCAATGCTCTGCGGCTGAAAAGCAGCAAGATATGATTGAATGAAAGACAGGTAAAGACAATGACAGTTTTAAACAACAATGCGATGAGTACATGGGATGTCAGACGGATCATCCGACTTGCCGGGGCCCTGACTCCAGAGGATGTTGCAGACATCAGCCAGGTGCTGGAGGCGCTGCCAGGCATGAGCAGTTCGCTACAGGTGGAAGCCGGCAGCACACAGATCACGGTAGTCTATGACGCCAGCCGGCTGGATTACACGGTTGTGGTGACGGCACTCGAGGAGGCCGGTTTTGCCGTAGCGAAGGACTGGTGGAACGGCCTGAAGGCGCGGGTCTACCAGTTCTCCGATGCCAATGCCCGCGACAATGCCAAGGCTCCGCCTCCGGCCTGCTGCAACAAACCACCCAAATGAAACCCTTGGCCGTTTGCCTCTCTTCCCCGCAAGAGTCAGGGGCGAACGCGCACCACGGCTGTATTTGAACGCTTACCCTTACCCTTTCCCTGTTTTCGGAAAGGGGATTCCTGCTTGTTTTCGAAGCACCCGCTTCAGCGGTGGTTTATTCTGCTGTTACTAATACATTCGAGAATCATTATCAATAGCAAAATTAAAAATTGCCGTGGAATGTATCGATGAGAAAAATCCTGTTGGTTTTGTTATATCTGCTGGGCACCGCTGCAGCACAGGCAGCCACACCATTGCAGCGAATGCAGCAGCTCGTGGACTATGTCGGCGTGGACTATCCTGGGGCCGTTGCAGGCGGTGAGGTTGTCAATCCTGTGGAATATGCAGAAATGCTCGATTTCTCCAGAACCATACAGGATCTGGCTGAGGGATTGCCGGTCACGGAAGCGCGTCCTGAAATCCGGACTACTGCAGCATTGCTGAACAGCCTGGTCACAGCCAGATCCGATGCGCACCAGGTCTCGGAAGCCACAGGCAAGCTGAGACAACTGCTGATCAACGGTTATGATCTTGCCGTGACACCTGCCCGCACACCGGATCTGCAGCGGGGAAAGGCGCTGTTCGCGCAACAGTGCACCAGTTGTCACGGTGTGGAGGGCAAGGGCAATGGTCCTCTGGCCAGCACCCTTGAGCCGGCCCCGACCAACTTCACTGATCTCGACAGATACCGTCAGCGCACGCTGCATGGCCTGTACAGCACCATCACCCACGGTGTGAATGGTACGGCTATGAAGAGCTATGCAAAGCTGCCGGATGATGATCGTTGGGCACTGGCTTTCTATGTAGGACAGCTGGCGCCGACAGACCTGATGAAGTTCGAGGGAAAACAGGTCCTGCTCGCGGGCAGCATCGCTCTGGACTGAATCGGCAAACAGGACCTGACCTCAAGAACTCCGGCAGAAACAGAGGCTGAATATGGGGCGCAGGCGGCAAATATGGTGGCCTGGTTGCGCAGCCATCCGGAGGCGCTGTTTACGCAGCAACAGGGATCCACCCTTTCCATTGCCCGCGAAAACCTCGAGAAAAGCCTGTCAGCCTACAAACAGGGAGACCACAAGGCAGCCCACGAGCTTGCGGTCACCGCCTATCTCGAAGGCTTCGAACTGGTTGAGGGCAATCTCGACAATATCGATCACGCACTGCGCCTGCAGATCGAGAGCGGTATGACCCGGTTCCGTTCGCTGATCAAAGATGAGGCCAGTGCAGAAAAACTGCAGAGTCAGGCTGCATTGCTCAACAACCTGCTGCTCACAGCAGAGCAAAAACTGTCCAGCACGCAGCTTTCCGCAACTGCGGCTTTCGCCAGCGCCCTGATGATACTGCTGCGGGAAGGACTGGAAGCCATTCTGGTCATTGCCGCCCTGGCAGCGTTTCTGGTCAAGACCAACCGTCGCGACGGCCTGCGCTATCTGTATGCAGGCACAGGCCTGGCTTTCCTGCTGGGCATCGTGACTTGGTATGTATCAGCCAATGTGGTGGAGATCGGTGGCGCCGGGCGTGAACTCACCGAAGGTTTTGCTGCCCTGTTTGCTGCCGCCATGCTCTTCTATGTGGGCTTCTGGCTGCACAGCAAGACAGGGGCTGCCCAGTGGAAGGATTTCATTCAGGGCAGTATCAGGAAAGCGCTGAGCAAGGGTACGCTGTGGGGACTGTCGGGGCTGGCATTCATCGCGGTCTATCGTGAGATATTCGAAACCGTGCTCTTCTATCAGGCACTGTGGCTGCAGACCGGCGAAGAGGGCCGGGGAATGATACTGAGTGGTTTCCTGGTGGCTTCTGCGCTGTTGATATTGCTGGCATGGCTGATTCTGCGCTACAGCACGCGCCTGCCGCTGAGACAGTTCTTCGCCGTTACCAGTGTGTTCATGTTTGTGCTGGCGGTCGTGTTTGCCGGCAAGGGTATTGCTGCACTGCAGGAAGCGGGAAAACTGCCGGTGAATGTCATCAACTTCCCACGCATCGATCTGCTGGGCATTTATCCCAACCTGGAAGGGCTGGGTGTACAACTCGCGCTGGTGTTTCTGGCTGTCCTGCTTTTGTGGAAAAGCAACAGGGACAGCAACAGACTTTCCCGGCAATAATCAGGAGAAATCCGTGAACAGAAAAATATTGTATACCTTCATGTTGGCTACCGTATTGCCCGGACTGGTATTGGCCGGCATGGGCATGATGAACGGTCCCGGCATGATGCGCGGCGGCATGATGAACATGTCCATGGTCCGGCACCAGTATGTGATGCGTAACGGGCTGCCTTCTGCCTATTCCGGCAGGAGCAACGGGCTCAAGCCCAGTGCTGAAACCCTGAATGCGGGCAAGCAGCTGTTCAACGCCAACTGTGCAAGCTGTCACGGCGAGAGCGGGCGGGGAGACGGTCCTGCCGCAGCCGGTCTGAATCCCAGGCCTGCCAATATCGCCCGCTTTGCCAGGATGCCCATGGCTTCCGATGCCTATCTGTACTGGACCATCGGTGAAGGCGGTACGCCTGTGGGCAGTGCCATGCCGCCTTTCAAGGATGTACTGTCGGAGGAAGAGATCAGCCGCATCATGCTGTATCTGCGTCGTATGTGACAAAAGCCATAAGCACATTGCTTTGTTGAAAAACCCGGACGGTGGCCTTCCGCTGTATCCGGGTTTTTTGGTTTATCGAACCGGCCAACAATTTAATGATGTGTTAACACTGCGATCGCTGCCAGCCATGGAGAGCGAAGCGAAGGCTGGTAGACCCCAGTAGCCGCGAGGCCGCACTGTTTTCCCGGCGTGCCTTGCGCCAGAGGGAAAACAAAGTAGGCCTCCGAACGCGGCGTCCAGTCATATGGGAGTCAAGTACGGAGCAGCAACGAGCTTGCGAAGTTGTTGCGTAGTGCTTGGTGACCAGGACGGCTGGGGCACAAATAGGTTGTCAAAGGCTGAGTCGATTTTGGGGACTGGGATGTCCCAAAATCTATCACGAGGCCGAAGACACGCTTGTTCTCATGTGAACGGGCATTGCAGGCAAGTGATTGGTTTGAATGCATATATTTTGTTGGCACAGAAGCTGCTTATGCTTCTTTCAGATAAATGAATCGTAACTACTCACCCCTATCAGCATAGAGCTGTCCCGAAAAGGCCATTTGAATGGCGACCAGCGGATTGTATCCCTGATTTGCCATGGTCTGCAGGTAACTGGAGATGCGGCAATAGG
>NZ_JBHNMF010000182.1:0-6173 GCF_048562965.1 Thiolapillus sp.
TGGCTAAAAAGCCAGCCCATTTAAGGCGCAATGCCTTCCCGCCAAACAATGTCTCCACTGGAACAGAAGTCTTTGAAAACAAGGTATTTCCTTGCACCAAGTGCAACCAGATAATTGCCAGGCTGGTGTTCTCCTGGGAATCTGCATCCGTCGCTGCCAGCCATGGAGAGCGAAGTGAGGGCTGGTAGTCCTCAGTAGCCGCGAGGCCGCACTGCTTACCCGTCGTGCGCATAGCGCCAGAGGGGAAGCAAAGTAGGCATCCAAACGCGGTGTCCAGTCATTGGGAGCCAAGTGCGGAGCAGCAACAAGCCTGCGAAGTTGTTGCGTAGTGCTTGGTGACCAGGACGGCTGGGGACAAATAGGTTGTCAAAGGCCGAGTCGATTTTGGGGACTGGGATGTCCCAAAATCTATCACGAGGCCGAAGACACGCTTGTGAAGAAATGGAAACCGTTGGCAAAAAGTTCGAGCTGGAAGCTTTCGTTTCTGACTATCCGGTATGGGTGCTTGGCGCACCTGACTGTGACGATGACGACATCGCCAAGCATTTAACCCTACAAATCGCACCCAAGAAAGGAAAGGTGTATTGGGAGCATCCAGAAGACATGAATAAGCGACTGATTGAACTGGATGATAACCACTGCTGAGGGCATTTGCGCAGAAAGTTGCGGTTTCACCCTCGCAAACCCAACCTCAAACCGCAATTTTCCGTAGGAAAATCACCTGCCAAAAAAGTTGGCGGTTATCGCAGCTACCCGGTCACTACCCCCAATGCAAGGTGGGAGACCACTGGGAAAGGTAGTCAAGCGCCACCAGTATCCGGTCGAGCAGCCAGCCTGTGACGCTGACAGGCAACTGCGCCATCTCAGGATATATGACCAGCTGCAGGACAGAAAACAGGGATAGCGGAACGATGAGCAGGCCGAAAACCGGAATCACCACCAGGTTGACCAGTGGAGACAATGCCGAGACTGGCAGATGCTTCCACACAAGAGCAGGCGCGAGGGCCAGCGCGATCCCGCCCTGCAACCACAGCCACTGGAAGCGTCCGTCCAACCGCGGGATGAGGTAAAGGATGGCGGCTACCGCACCAAAGGAGAGCCAGAATCCCGCAGACTCCACAGACAGCGGATCCCACAGGACCACGGCAAACAACGCCAGACCCAGAATGCGGGATGGATTGGCCGAACGCCGCAGCAGGACACCTGTCATGACGATCAGCAACATGATCAGGGCACGCTGGGTGGGGATGGAAAATCCCGCCAAGGCCGCGTAGATCAGCGCCGCAAGCATGGCAAATGGTGCTCCCGCCACCCGGGACGGCCAGCGGCCGCACAACAGGGGAAAGCGACGCCAGAACCACCCGGCAAGAAAATATGCTATCGCCGCAATCAGGCCAATATGCAAGCCGGAAATGGCAATAAGATGGCTGGTGCCGGTCGCCGCAAATACTGCCCGGTCTTCCCGGGTCAGACCTGAACGGTCGCCGACCACCAGGGCTTTGGCCACCGCTCCTGCCCGCCGGGACATACCACTCTGCCCGATACTTTCCGACAGCTTCTGCCGCAGGCGGTCCAGAGAGAAAAATCTGCGCCCAGCCTGCTGGCCCGCTCCTTCGACATAGCCTGTATAAATGACGCCATGTGAGTACAACCAGCCTTCGTAGTCGAATCCTCCGGGATTGTGGTATCCGTGTGCCTTTTTCAGGCGCAACGGCAACGTCCATCGCTCACCTGCTGTCAATGCCGGTGCCTGTTTGTACCAGGAAATGCGAAAGCGCCAGTGGCCGGACAAGCGCGTGTTCCCCTGCTGCAACTCGTTTACTGCGAAGAAAAACCGCGCCCGCCGGGCATTGCTGTCGGGAATGTCCTGAATGACACCCGAAGCCACAACTGTATCCTGCAGCAGGCTGTCGGGAACGGGCTGGGGCTGTGTGACAGTCCCGTGAACCTGTGCCCAGAAAAAACCGCCAGATATGGCGCACAACCAGGCGGCCCCTGAAAACCGCCGCAAGCACCAGAGCAATGGGAACAGCAGAAGAAACCACGCCTCGCCCGGAAACACAGGCAACTGCTGAAATGCGAATGCACCAATAGCAAATCCCACTGCTAAAGCCATTAATAACACAATCCCTCCCTGGGCTGTGGTGATTCGTCAGTTGAAAACCGAAATCCCGGTTTTTGTTGATCTAACTTGGAAATTTCATGAATTCGCGTGATGATCGCGCCGGATACTGTTTTCACAAGGGATTTTCTGAAGGCGTCCCGTATCCATGATTACGGGCAATTGAAGAAAATTTCTTGTGGAAACAATAAACAAGCGAGGGCGCGTGTCATTCATGATTTTTCGGGTTAAAGCATGCAATGTTGAATTCCACTGGTCAAGTCGCGCGGATCATGCTTGAATGAACCATTCAACCAGCGTGGTTTTCACCCCAAATTTCATTCATGCCTCGGCACCTGCTCAGACAATACACGCCAGATCCGAAAAAACTGTGCGAACACAAGCACATGAGGATATTTGGGAAGTATCTGGCAGACCCCAACCTCTGGCATCTGAATCGTCGCTCCGTATCGGGCGCCTTCGCGGTAGGGTTGTTCTGGGCCATGATCCCCATGCCGCTACAGATGGTCGCCGCTGCAGCCACCGCCATTCCCGCCCGGGTCAACCTGCCGGTTTCCGTTGCCCTGGTCTGGCTGAGCAATCCCCTGACCATGCCACCCATTTTTTATTTCAACTATCTGGTCGGCACCTGGCTGCTGCCCCATCAGGAACCCCTGAGAGACATGGAAATGTCACTGGAGTGGTTTACCCACAGCATGGGAGAAATCTGGCAGCCTCTGTACGTCGGCTCGGTTGTTGTGGGCGTGGTGCTGGGTGCCCTTGGATATATCACCATGCGCATGTACTGGCGCTGGCACGTGGTTTCCCAGTACAGGAAACGTCAGCAGGCGCGCAGCAAGCCGTCTTCGAGCTGAAACACCCTGTCCATGCGCCGGGCAAGCCCGGGATCGTGGGTGACGATGATAAAGCTGGTACCCTGCTCCCGGTTCAGCTCCAGCATCAGCTCATAGATACCCGCCGCCGTACCCGGATCGAGATTTCCCGTAGGCTCGTCCGCGAGCACACAGCCCGGCCTCGACACCAGCGCCCTGGCAACTGCAGTACGCTGACGTTCCCCGCCGGACAGCTCGGAAGGCTTGTGCTCGATACGCTGTTCCAGACCGACTTTCACCAGCATCTCCCGCGCCAGTTCACGTGCCGCCTCAATGGGTGTCTTGCGCAACAGCAACGGCATGGCCACATTTTCGAGAGCCGTGAATTCCGCCAGCAGATGATGAAACTGGTAGATGAATCCCAGGTGGCGGTTGCGCTGATGGCAACGTTTGGCCTCGGGCAGCCTGCTGAAGGCTTCTCCATTAAGAAGCACCTCACCGGCATCCGGATCATCCAGGCCTCCAAGACAGTGTAAAAGCGTGCTCTTGCCCGACCCCGAAGCGCCCAGAATACCGATCTGCTCTCCCGGCTGCACAAGCAGATCCACACCCTGCAACACAGGCACTTCCGCGGGTCCGGTGGTGAAGGTACGGTACAGCCCTCTGCTTTCCAGCACCGGTTCATTCATAGCGCAGCGCCTCTGCCGGCAATGTACGGTAGGCGTTCCAGGCCGGATACAGGGTCATGAGGAAACTGCAAAGGAACGAACCTGCCCCGACAAGCACAACATCCTCCCAGCGCACCTGCGAAGGCAACATGCTGATGTAGTAAACACTGGGATCGATAAATTTCATGTGGAACAGGGATTCGATCCAGCCCACGACCGTTTCCACGTTCAGTGCCAGCAGTACACCCAATGCAACACCTACCATCGTGCCAACGAAACCGATGACGGACCCCTGTACGATAAAGATGTTCATGATCTGCTGCGGAGAGGCGCCGAAGGTCTTGAGAATGGCAATGTCGGCCCGCTTGTCCACCACCACCATCACCAGAGTGGCGACGATATTGAAGGCGGCGATCACCACGATGAAGAACAGCAGCAGTCCCATCATGCGTTTTTCCATCTTCAGGGCGGAGAAGAAATTGCGGTGCTGATCCGTCCAGTCCGACACACGGAACAGCCCGTTGAACTGCAGCGCCAGTTCCCTGGATACCTGGGTTGCGGCATACAGATCATCCAGCTTGAGCCGTATGCCTGAGACCGCATCCCCCATGCGCAGCAACCTGGCCAGATCCTTGATATTCACCATGGCCACACCCCGGTCATACTCACCCATCCCCACGCGAAATATTCCACTGACAACAAAACGCTTGGTTCTCGGTAGGGTTCCGGCAGGTGTGGATGTGAATTTGGGCACCAGCATGGTGACCTTGTCTCCCACCTGGACCTGCAGTGCATATGCCAGTTCACGTCCCAGGATGATGTTGAAGCTGCCAGGAACCAGGTCATTCAAAGATCCGGCTTCCATATGTTCGCCCACATCGACCACTTCGGGCTCCAGATCCATGTCGATGCCGCGCACCAGTGCGCCACTGACTTTCTTGCCATGCACCAGCATGGACATGACTTCCACATAGGGCGCGGCTCCCACCACACGCGGATGCTGCCTGGCTTTGTCCAGAGCCTGCCGCCAGTTCGCCATACCTCCGCCGGCCACGGCGTTGATGTCTGCATGAGAGGCCATACCGAGAATGCGCTCACGTACTTCTTTGTGAAACCCGTTCATCACAGACAGCACGGTGATCAGCACGATCACACCCAGGGTGATCCCCATGGTAGAGATAAAGGAAATGAAGGAAATGAAGTGATTCCGGCGCTCAGCGCGCGTGTAACGCAGGCCGATCCAGACTGACAGGGGATAAAACATCAGCGCATTATAGCCATTCCTGACAAAACGGGCCTGTCAAATAGCATTCGACAGGCCCTTCTCAGGGTTTTCTTTCAGACGGAAGCTATTTCTTTTTCCCGCGGCGCTTCTGCTTTTTCTTCTGCTTCCTGGAAGACAGCTTCGCTTTGCTCCTTTTGCCAGTGGGCTTCTTGGGAGCTTTCCTCTTCTTCTTGGCCTTGGCAGCCTTTGCTGCCTTGGCATCGGCAAAAGCCTTTTTCTCCATGGCCTTCATGGCATTGGTCTTTTTCTGCTTCTCTGCCTTTTTCGCCTTCTTGAGGGTTTGTTTTGCCGCTTTCTTCAGCCGCGCTGCCGAGCGTCTGGCCTTGGCTTTTGCCGCTGCTTTCTTTGCCTGCTTTTCGGAATACTTCAGTTTTGCCGCAAGCTGCTTTTTCAGGTCGATTTGCTTCTTTTCACTCTTTTCCGCATTGACTGCCACATCTTTTGCGGCCGCATGCGCTTTGCTCAATACTTTGCTCACTTCTTCAGCGGCTTCCTGAGCGGCAGAAGCAGCCTTCTTGGCTTTCTTGATTGCCTTTTTCAGCTTGGCCAGCATTTTGAGCTGCTTGGATTCAACTGTGGTCTTATCCTTCTTCTTGCTCTTTTTTTCCTTTTTCTCTTTCTTGTCTTTCTTTGCCATGTTCTTTCTCCGTTACAGATTATAGGCTTTTGATACCGGGCCAACGATCAGGGGATCCGGCGCACGTGCCACGTTGTGATCCTTGTTGGGATAATCCAGTTTGTACAGGAAATCACGCAGACAGTTGATACGCGCACGCTTCTTGTCATCGGATTTCACCACGGTCCAGGGCGCATCTGCCGTATTGGTATAGAAGAACATCGCCTTGCGGGCATTGGTGTAATCATCCCACTTTTCAAGAGACTGCAGGTCGATAGGACTGAGTTTCCAGTGCTTGAGCGGATCGTGATAACGGGAATGAAAACGGCGCAGCTGTTCCTGGCGGCTGACCGAGAACCAGTACTTGTAGAAAATGGTATCGGCGTTCACCAGCATCTGCTCCAGTTGCGGCGCCTGACGCAGAAACTCCAGATAGTCCTCATCGGTACATGTAAAGTCCCGATAGATCATAGATTTTCTTTTTGAATAATTCCGGTTGTTTTTTGTGCCAATCCTTAAGCGCCTGAATGGGCGTGATGTGCCCGATGTTTTCAAGCGTGTCTTCGACCTCGTGATAGATTTTGGGACATCCCAGTCCCCAAAATCGACTCGGCCTTTGACAACCTATTGGTGCCCCAGCCGTCCTGGTCACCAAGCACTACGCAACAAC
>NZ_JBHNMF010000183.1:0-6137 GCF_048562965.1 Thiolapillus sp.
AAAACACGAGAATCTCTTCTCTTGGCGAGTACCTTGGCACGAGAAATGGGCTATCGGGCTATCTTGGCCACGTCCCGGCGCCCAAAAACACCGGAACCAGGGGATCGGTGAGCGATGCGGGTTAAAGCGTTTCCTCGGGTCTCTGGAAGATCGGCAGCTACCGACCCGGCAACAATACAGGCGGTGCTCTAGGCTCTAAGGTACCCTAGGATGAGGGTAAATAGATATCGAAGCGTGTCTTGGCTGCCTGCACCTGGAAATCCGGTTTCACGCCACCCAGGTATTCCGCCCGGACGGGGCGCTTGACTGCTATTCTTTTGCCTGCACGCCGCTGTGCAACACGAAGCAGGCTTTCGCCCTGCAGATCCTGGCCCAGCAGGCGCTGCAGTGCCTGCATTCCCTTTTTGGACAACGCCTGTCTGCCCTTGTGGGGATACATGGGGTCCAGGTAGATGGCATCCGGCCGGTCATGCCGGGGCAGGGCCCGAAGGTAGTCGGCAGAATCGGCAAGAACCAGGGACATGCGGCTGACGATGGCGCGGGTTTCAGGTGACTCGGCTGCCCGGCGCAGGCCGTCTTCCAGCAGGGCATGAACGACAGGCGACTGTTCCACCAAAGTGACGGTGCAGCCTAGGGTGGCCAGCACCAGCGCGTCCTGGCCCAGTCCGGCGGTGGCGTCGATCACGTGGGGTGGGAAGCCCGACTTGAAACCCACCGCCCGGGCCAGAGGGGTGCGGCGGCCTTCTCCCTGTTGCCTGCGGTAGGCGGCCTTGCCCGCAACGAAATCCACCCATACCGGCCCTGGCGCCCCACTGCCGGTCTGTTGCAGTTGCAAGCGGTCATCGATGAAGCGCAGCAGGAAGTCTGGTCGTGGATCGTCCGGAGCGGTCATTTCCAGAGAAAGTCTTCGCGCCAGCCCACGGGCCTGACTTTCGAACCCGTCAGTCGAAGCGACAGCCACCCTGCGGTTCATGAGTACCGGGAAACAACGTCAACGGTGGCGGCGCAGAGCTCGCGTAGATCCTGCGTTTCCATCACGTAGGCTGGCATCAGGTAGACCAGCTTACCGAAAGGACGTACCCACATGCCGGCTTCCACGAAAGCAGGCTGAATTGCCCGCATGTCCACGGCCTGACGCAGCTCGACCACACCGATGGCGCCGAGCACACGCACCTCGCTGACGCCAGGCAGCTCGCGGCAGGGTGCCAGACCGGTTTCCAGACCATCCTGGATGGTTTCGATACGCGCCTGCCAGGGGCTTTTCAGCAGGAGATCGATACTGGCATTGGCCACGGAGCAGGCCAGGGGATTGGCCATGAAAGTGGGGCCGTGCATGAACACACCCGGTGGGTTGCTGCTGATGGTGCCGGCGATGTGCTCGGTCGTCAGGGTGGCTGCCAGGCTCAGGTATCCCCCGGTGAGGGACTTGCCCAGGCACAGGATATCCGGGCTGATGCCGGCCCATTCACAGGCAAACAGTTTTCCCGTACGACCGAAACCCGTGGCGATTTCATCGGCGATGAGCAGCACGCCGTGCTCGTCGCACAGCTGCCGCATGCGCCGCAGGTAATCTGCCGAATAGAAACGCATGCCCCCGGCCCCCTGCACGATGGGTTCGAGGATCACCGCAGCGATTTCCCGCCCCTGTTCCTCCAGCAGTTGTTGCACAGGCTTGAGATGTTCTTCCGTGCCGGGCTGGCCGAAGGCGGGTTCGGGTGCAGGGGCGAAAAGCTGGGAGGCGAGGGCGCTGGAGAAAAGGCCGTGCATGCCGGTGACCGGATCGCATACCGACATGGCGCCGAACGTATCGCCATGATAGCCGCTGCGCAGGCTGAGAAAGCGCTGCCTAGACTCACCACGGGCGTGCCAGTACTGGATGGCCATCTTCAGGGCCACTTCCACGGCGACGGAGCCGGAATCGGCGAATAACACTTTTTCCAGCCCGTCAGGCGTGAGTTCCACCAGCTTCCTGGCCAGCGTCACCGCCGGTACATGGGTAAGTCCGCCAAACATCACGTGGGCCATGTCCTGCAGCTGGGTTTCGATGGCGGCGTTCAGTACCGGGTGGTTGTAACCGTGAATGGCGCACCACCAGGAGGACATACCGTCGATAAGCTCCCTGTCGTCGGCCAGGCGGATGCGCACGCCCTGAGCGCTGGCCACGGGGAACACCGGGCTGCCACTGTCGATGGATGAATAGGGATGCCAGACGTACTCGGCATCCAGGCGCAGCATTTCCTCTGCATTCATGGCAGGTAATAGTTGGCCAGGATGCCGATGAAGATCACCACGCCCACCCAGTGATTGTGCAGAAAAGCCCTGAAACAGGGGGCACGCTGCCGGTTGCGGATCAGCCACTGGTGATAGACCATGAGAACGGCGGCAACCGCCAGACCGAGATAATAATATGGCCCCAGCCCGAAAAGACGCCCCACATGGATCAGCAGACCCAGAAAAACCAGCTGCAGCAGGCTGATGATGAGGCGGTCATAACGGCCGAACAGGATGGCGGTGGATTTGACGCCGATCTTCAGATCATCGTCCCGGTCCACCATGGCATACATGGTGTCATAGATCAGCGCCCATACCAGGACGGCTGCGAAAAGCCACCAGGAGCGTGGATCCACGCTGCCGGTCTGGGCGGCGAATGCCATGGGAATGGCCCAGCCGAAGGCGGCGCCCAGGTAGGCCTGGGGCAAATGGGTGAAGCGCTTGGTGAAGGGGTAACTTGTCGCCAGAAAGGCGCCCACCAGGGAAAGCCCGATGGTCAGGGGATTCAGGGTGACCACCAGCAGGAAAGCCAGCGCCACCAGGATGCCGAAAAGCACCAGTGCCTCTTTCTTACTTACCAGGCCGGCAGTCAGGGGACGTTGGGCGGTGCGCTTCACGTGGCTGTCGATCTTGCGATCGGCGTAGTCGTTGATCACGCAACCTGCAGAGCGCATCAGCACCACCCCGGCAACAAAGACCACGATCAGCCACAGATGGGGATGGCCCTCACCAGCAATCCACAAGGCCCACAATGTCGGCCACAGAAGCAACAAAATGCCAATTGGTTTGTCCAATCGCATGAGTCGCATGTATAACGGCCATTTGGATGCGCGTTCGTTCAAAAACCTGCCTTTTGGGGAATGCCTCGTGATTGCGCTATGATAGCAAATTCACCCTTTACATTGTTCTGAATCGTTGTTCTGCCCATGATCCGATCCCTCGTATTTTTGATTTCCACGGCCATCCTCATGGCTGCCTGCGCCACCAGTCCGACAGGACGTTCGCAGCTGATGCTGGTCAGCCCCAATCAGGCGGTGAAAGCATCCGCCTCGGCGTATCCTGAAAAGCTGAAAAAATATGCCGAGGAGGGAAAACTCAACACCAAACCAAAGATGCTTGAACGGGTGAAACGCATCACCGGGCAACTGATCGTCGAAGCCGAGAAGATGTACCCGGAAGCCAAGCAGTGGGACTGGGAAGTCGCGGTGATCGACGAACCCGACACGGTGAATGCCTGGTCCATGGCCGGCGGCAAGATGGCCATCTATACCGGGCTGATCGAGAAGGTCAAACCCACGGATGATGAACTGGCGCAGGTCATGGCCCACGAAATCAGCCATGCACTGGCCAATCATGTGGCGGAACAGATGTCTGTCGCCATGGCATCACAAATCGGACTGGCGGTACTCTCCGCCACCGCGTTGAAGGACAACAGATACCGCTCAGCCGCCCTGACCGGCGCTGCACTGGCAGCCACGCTGGCCGTTTCCCTGCCTTACAGCCGGGCGGCAGAAAGGGAGGCGGACAAGATTGGTATAGAGATCGCCGCCAGGGCAGGGTTCGATCCCTATGCTGCGGCCTCTCTCTGGAAGAAAATGACCAAGGTCAACAAGGGAGCACCGCCGGAATTCCTGAATACGCACCCTGCTGCTGCAAGCCGTGAAAAAACCCTTCTCGAACTGGCACCGAAGATGATGAAGTACTACCATCCAAACGAGCATCATTTGAGATATCGTTTTCACTAATTATTTTGCCGCGATGCTGAAATATCCCGGACAAGACGGCATTCGCCCTCAGCCATTCTCCAGGGAGCGGAAATCTATACTGATGCGATCACCCGCAACCGGACGAAAGACCTGATTTGCGAAAGCAAGGTGCTCAGGATGATCCCGGTAACTGTCGATCACTGCCTGGTGGCAGAAACGTACCAGCCAGCTGTAGTGATAGGCATCGTCCGCCTTTACGGCTTTGCCGGCAAAGACTTCACGTACGCCGGGAATAGCAGACAACACCTGCCGTCCTTTGTCTGCCATGGCTTGCACACCGGAATCGTCCAGGCCATCTGCGTTGTAGACAATGACATGTTCCACCGGTAGCCAGGCCTCACTTTCAGCCAGCACTTCTTCTGCATGGCCGGCACCACCCCACAGGCGAATACAACGCTCCGTTTCTTCGGCAATTGCTTGTAGTACACCCTGAAGCAGGGAAGTGTAACCGTCAGCTTTTCCAGAACGCACATTCTGCAGGATACGTCTTTCCGCCGTATCAGACAGGGCGGTGTAGTAGTTGATCTTGGCCACGCCGTTGGCAATAAGTTGCCTGAACTGATCATCGGACAGGCCGGTACCGCCATGAATCACGAGCGGAATACCCAATGCATTGTTGATGTCACAGAGACGCCCGAAATCGAGGCTGGGTTTGCCTTGCATGCGGCCATGTACCGTGCCGACGGATACGGCGAGGAAATCGATGCCGGTTTCACCTGCATAACGTCTTGCTTCCTTTACACTGGTGTATGCAACTTTGCCCGGGTGGCATTCAGCATCCTCACCCTCGACACCCGGGACATAGCCGAGTTCACCTTCCACCGGCACACCACAGCCATGTGCCATGCTTACCACCTGGCTCGAAAGCTCGATGTTCTCTACCAGGGAAAGATGGGAAGCATCCACCATTACACCATTGCAGCCCAGGTTGATCGAACGGATAGCAGATCCCAGCGTCGTCCCGTGATCCAGATGAATGGCGACAGGTACTGAGGCCTGCCTCGCGGCAGCTTCGACTGCCGGCATCATCAGCTCAAAATCAAAATAGGAGAAATGCGATTCGGCAAGACTCAGGATGACCGGTGCCCGGGCATTTTCGGCTCCCTGCAAAATGCCCTGGAGGAAATCCAGACTGACCAGGTCAAAAGCGCCAATTGCATAACCTTGCTTGTAGGCATGTGTCAGCATGTCGTTCATGTTTACGAGGGGCATATTTGATTATTACCTCTTTGCGCAGGACAGTGACAGTCAGGCCTCAATCATCGCTACCCAGTGCGCCGAGCAGGTGTAAAAGACTGGTGAAAAGATTGAAGATCGACACATACAGTGTCACCGTTGCCATGATGTAGTTGGTTTCTCCACCATGAACAAGCTCACTCGTCTGATACAGGATCAGGCCGGCCATCAGCAGGACAAACAGGGAAGAGACAGCAAGGGAGAGCCCTGGCATTTCAAAAAACAGAGCGCCCAGTCCGGCAAGAAAGGCTACCAGAATGCCAGCGAAGAGAAAGCCTCCTAAAAAGCTGAAATCCTTGCGGCTGGTGAGTGCATAACCTGACAAACCCAGAAAAATCGCGCCGGTGGCTCCCATTGCCGTCATTACCGTCTGGCTGCCGTTGGGCAGCAGCAAATAGCTGTTCAATATCGGACCCAGCGTGTATCCCATGAATCCCGTCAGTGCAAAAACAGATGCCAGTCCCCAGACGCTGTTGCGGAGTTTGCTGGTAAGAAAGAGCAGTCCAAAATATCCCCCCAGTGTCAGCAACAATCCCGGATGAGGCAGATTCAATACCATGGAGGCACCTGCCGTCAGGGCGCTAAACAATAGCGTCATGGATAACAGCGCATAGGTGTTGCGAATCACGCTGTTAGTCGAGAGAACGGACGCCTGGGCGCGATCCATTGTTGCAGCAGTGGTGTTATTCATCTTGCCTACCTCTATTTCAATTGTAGTGGGGTAAAAAGCCGTGGATGGTTATTATCCTAGAGTTTAGAGTAAGCAACATTGTTCCACCGTATATTTTCGGGTGAAATAAAGTTGCTATTTTGTTCATACTGCCCGTTAGAGCTTGTTCTATACGCTGATTGCTGCATCCTGCT
>NZ_JBHNMF010000184.1:0-6133 GCF_048562965.1 Thiolapillus sp.
GGTGCGCTCGACCGACTCGATAAAGGCGCGCCTGTTGAGTATCGCCGCTGGAGCCACACCCACATTGACAGAGGCAGCGGCAGCTTTTTCATAATCGGGATATTGGGCATCGACGGTTTGCGCAATCATCGAAACCCCGTCCCCCGTCATTCTGAAATGACGGTGGCTGAACCCCAGGCTCACCTTTCCTGTAATGTGCTGCAATACGCGCCCCAGGGCCACTACATCACTATGTCCCAGGAGTGCGCGAAAACAACCATGATCACCATCGGTGAGCTGGGACACTGACAGGCAGACGCCATTCGTGGCGACCAGGGATACGCCCCGGTCGCCCTTTGCATCAAAGAGCAGGGTGTTCATCTGGTAGCGAACATCATTCTTTGGGATGGCGAATTCGCATCGCCTGATTGCCTCACGGAGAACCCCTACGGGCACACCAGTAATTTGCTGCAGAGGGGCCTCGGTTTCTATGCGCGGGAACATTTCCCCTTTGAGGGAGTTCATTTTCCATCGTCCCCGTTGGCCCAGCAATTCACAATGGGCACCCTTTTCCTCGCCGCCAACCCGTGACAGGCAGAGCACTTGATCTTCCATGGCGGGAATCAGCCCTGTCAGGTGCAGAGAGGGCACCGTATAGGATTCATCGCCGCTGGTTTCTTCAGCAGCCATCGCCGCCTCTATTTCCGAGCGCCCATCGGACACAACAAGCCTTACATTGCGCTCCCGGACATCAACCAGATACCCGTGAAAGGCGGGCAATACGGTAACAGGCTTCAGTGCTTTTAGAATGTCGAGTGTCCTTTGAAACTCGGCTCTTTCTGCTTTCAACATACCAGAATCCTTGTATTTATGTACGGCTTAATATTATAACTGCCGCCAATATCCTGCAACTATTATTGTACGGCGGTAAAATAGTCAACCACATGGCCCGGAACGCAAAACACCAAGAGGGCGTTATCCCGGGCTACAGAAAAAACCGGCAGGTTTTCATGGGCCTTTATATATAATGTTTTTGTACGGCGTTTTATTGGTAAGCGGACAAGCTAAATATCGACGAGGTAACGGCACGATGGAACACAGAGAGTGGTGTGAGGAAAACAACTACCCAGGTCGCAATTGCAACTGCGGCGCCAACCCTGTAGTGCCTGAAATACCTGAAATGCCTGCACCATGGTTACTCCCCCCGCTTAATGAGTGGGCGATAGTTGGCATGAATCACTACCATGTGGATGGTAAACGATACCTGTTTGTGTCAATGGAAAAAGATGGGCGTTGCATTAAAGCCGAAGGTAACGACGACCCGTTTATATGGAGAAAACTACTTCAGCTGGCCACCAATGGTCAGCGGAAGATCCGATGACAAAGGAAGCAGCGAACCCCAAACGTCCGCCAGGGCGCCCAAGGCAGGCCATCAAGGCCAGCGAACGGGTCGAGATCCGCTGTTATGCCACTCAAAAGGAAGCCTGGCACCAGGCCGCAAAGAAAGCCGGCTTCAAAACGCTTGCCGCCTGGTTGAAGAGTCTGGCGGATGAACACGCACAGGCCGAGTAGCCATCGCCCGAAAAAGGGCGCGCGCAATATGGGTGTTGCCATTTATGGTGGCCCACATCAACGCCGTCTTGCCTCTATCGTCATGTGCGTTTACTTCGGCACCCGCATTTAGCAAGGAATGAACGGCAGCAGCGTTGTTTGATATTGCACCAGCGATGAGCGGGGTGATGCTAATTCTATCCCGCGCATTAATGTCCGCCCCACCTTCAATAAGAAGATTTACTGCAGATGCACTATCTTCGTGGGCGGCCACTATAAGCGGTGTTTTCAACCCAATACATCGGTGCTCCAGGTTCGCACCCGAATCGATGAGAAGACGAAAGGTGCGAGTGTAGCCACCCACGGCGGCGTAATAGATCGCGGGAAAATCAGCGTTGCGATAGGGAAGATTGGTATCCGCTCCAAGACCAAGTAACAATCTTGCGATACCGGTCTGTCCGGTGCGGGCCGCCTCCATCAATGGGGTATATCCCCAACTGTTGTAGCCATTGATGTTCGCCCCGGTATTGAGAAGCCGGGCAATAGCGAGCATGTCACCCTTCCGAATTGCGTATGCCAAAGCGTTTTGGGTATCAGCATCATTCATCAGCATCCCTAATGCGGCCGGCTTTTTCTGGAAGAATGCGGCGTGTCATCCGCTTTGTTTATATGGCTTTCCCCATATTTCTGCCATTCCTCCATGATATCGCCTATTGCTTTACTGCCGTGGCGGCGTGCCATGGTCGTAAAATCATGGTAGTTGACCGCTTGGTTGAGCTGGTTTAACTCCTCCACCGTCATGTCGCCACGAACCTGCAGGCGTTGAAATGCGGCTGCAGTGTTGCGCAGTTCAGGTTCCAACAGGTTGTTGTTCACCATGTGCGCCGCCAGCGTTTCAGGCGTCATGTTGCTGTATGCGTAGCGCATTAGCAGGCTTCCATAGGCGGCTATCTTATCAGGGTGAACACCAACAAGCTCCGCATGTTGAGCGGGGTTAGTCATCAATCGCCCCGCAATCGCAAGCACCTTACCCGGTGCGTTCCTCGCGGCGCGATGAATGATCACATCACTCCAACTTTCGCCCAGGCCGCCGATGCTGCCATTGTAAGACACATCATTTCCTGGCGACTCTGCGCGCACCACCAGCTCATCTGCTGTCAACGGAATCCACTCTGATAACGGCGTATTGCCAGCGCGAGAGACATATTCCGGTAGATCAACCTCAATGCCAAACTGTTTGTTCAGCTCACTTATCAGAAAATTGTGCGCAATGCCTTTGTCTGTGGCGACCCATTGACCGTCTTTTTTAGATGCCACCAGGCGAATACTCACGGTTTTTTCTGCCAGGTTGATGGAATCGATACGACGCCGCAACACACAGGATTCAAACACATCACCAACACTTGCGACCTCGCCGGGTTTAACCGTGACCGGTGGAACCGGGAGAGCCGCCCGGGCGGCGGCTTCTTCCTGGTGTTTTCGCACACTATCGGGAAGCGGCTTGTCTGTGTCCTGGCCGGCCGGTTCCTTTGGGCTCAAAGCCGGTGTCAACGCTTCTAGTACACGCGCCTTGCTGATGCGCTCCGTGCCATCGAGGTAGGCGATCTCAACACCGTGGCAGTAAATCTCCCGCAGGCGAGGGGCGCCCGTGGGCTTGCGCCCTGACCGCCCAAACGTAAGGCCAAGGTCATCGTATTTCACCCCCCGCTTTTTCAACGCATCATGCTCGGCATTGCAAAGCCTGTCTTTCAGTTCCCCTTCCTCATGCAGCAACGCTTTATAGCGGCCACCGTCATCCAGTTCCAGGGTGGCCAGTTCGCGTCGGATCTCCTTGATGCGCAGCAGATCAGGATGGTCTTCACCGACCGCCGTAGTGTTTGCGGTACCGCTCGATACGCGGACTTTTTCTCCCTCTTCTTTGGATAACATCGCTTCCGTGGCCCGCAGAGCGCGCTTGTAATACAACACATGGTTTCTTCGCAGCATCAACGCACCCCGTAAGGCATCCGCCGCACTCTCTACCAAATCTTCATTCTTCGAGCCAACATAAAGCCAGATGTCATGATCGTATACCGTATCGAGGCCCTGCTCCCGTAATGCGCGATAGGCCTCAATAGCGTTTTGAAGGTTTCCCCGGGTTTCCTGGGCTTTCTTCTGTAACCGGGATAGTCGCGCCTTTGGGGTTTTGGGTTTTCCCTTGTCCCACACCCAATCCGGGTCGAAGCTGCCCTGATCGTCAGGTATTTCTTCTACCGTTGGGTACTCTGCGACAATGTGCTGTTCAAGTTCCCTGGGGAATTCCCTGCGCACCCGCTCAATGACCTCCGCATAGCTTTCCCCTGCAGGATTATCCTCGTTGGCCGGCGCGTCAGCTTCGGCGGCAACTGGTTCCACTGTATTTTTGCGGACCGCCTTTTTTTTCGTGGTTTTCTTTTTCCGTGCCGGCTTCTTAAGCGCCCCCAGTTCCTCATCAATCATGTTGAGCGCCGTACGGTAGTAGGCAACATGCCATTGGGCATCTTCCATCGCCTTGTGCAGCGCGGCACTGTCGCCGTGTTTCTCGCGGTCATAGGCGCTGACCGCATCGATGCCGCGATCTACCAGGTCTTCATAAATAGTCTCCCGGCGCATGTACTCATCCTGAAACAGCTCGCGGGTTTTCTCCAGTACGTCAATTTTCGTTTTGGCGGCTCTTGGCTTGGTGCCCGAGTACCAAATCACAGATTCACTCACCCCTTCAGGCAGAGGGGCTATCTCCGATGGATCACGGGGGTACTGAGCCAGTATGGCTTTAATCTCAGAGGGCGACAGGGGAGCAATGGCTTCCTTTGCCTGGGTGTCCGGGGCACCCAGTTCAGCCGTGGCGCCATCCAATCGATACTGCTCCCAAAGGGCGCGGACGCCGGTAATGGCGGGATCAAGTGACAGCAATGCGTCGTTGTTGGTCAACCATTCCAGCATGGAGCCCGACTGCGAAGGAAAACAGGGAAGCGCATCCACAAACCGTACGAATGCTGCCGCCTCAGTGTCTGTATCAAACGCCTCGACGATTGCGGCGCTTGGATCGTCCCCCATAATAACAATCCAGTGACCAGCATCAGGATCTGAGGCAACAATAGCGCCCTGTTGCGAAGGACGGCGCTCAGTACCTTGTGGCTGTCGTTGGTAGAACGTGGGGGGGTGATCGTGAACCACGAAGCCCTGTCCCACCATGATATCTGTTGCGTCCATTGTGTTCACCATTCGTCATTATCTTGGGCCGCGGGCTTTTGCCCGCGCGCTAACCATGGCCGTGTTTCTTTCAACAGGGGGCGGTACCGCAGCTGGATCAAGCGGCAAAGCCTCCAGGGCAATCCGGGTTTCACCCAGGCGGGACTCCCACGCCAGCGAAACCGTATTGGTTACAACGAAATCATCATGGAGGTTGCCCCGTATGGCATCTGCTAAAAGATCAGACTTGATCAGCGTGGTGCCTTTATAGGTCATCCCGCTGACACGATCATGCACCTCAATGCTCCCTTGCAACACCAACACGAAGGCATCATCCTCCTGATCGTTGTTCTCCAACAATACGGTTTCGTCATCATGGTCCGTGTGTAGGTGGGCCGCCAGGTAAGCGGGGTGTAGCTCTTTTACGTTTACGCCGGGCGGTGCGAATGCCGAAACATCCCATAGATAGCCTGTTGTGTCGTGAGGGCGCCGAAGGTGCGCGGTCTGCAATAACGGTGTCTCATAAAGACCATCATGCAGCGCCCGGGTAATGGCCATAACCGCTCGTTCTACATCACCATAGGGAGTGAGGTATTTGAATGAGAGCGCACGGTGTATCGCGGTGCCTGAATCCAGGGTTTCTTCGGTCAACACATCAATGCGCAACCCCTCATTGTTACCAACCCGCATGGCCACAAAGGGCGCGCCTGGCGGGAAGGGGGCGTCAGGTTCGCGCTCATCCCCCGTATTCTGATCATAGCCATAGGAAACCCACTCGTGAAGGTGATCCAGTGTTGTGTCCTCATCAGAAGTGCTTTTGATGTCGGACAACACATCCAGGATTTGTTGTTCTACCTCACGGAGCGACTGTTTTCGTGCGACACGCAAAAACCCGGGGTTGTCCGGGTTTGGCTCAAAGAATTCGGTGTTGATGGTTTTTGCCATAAGTCTCTCTAACAACAAGCATGAGCGTGCCCGCGAGAACGCCGTCCTGGGGCTGCCTTTACCCTTTGATGGCGCTTAATGCTTTGGCGCCGATTGCTGTGATACAGTGCTTTGCAAGAATCGCGGAATGCTTTTGGCCAGGAAAGCTGCAGCTTTCCGTTTGTGCCTGGTTCCTGTTCCAGGCGTAACCCCGGGACCAAAAGGGCATGGCCGTCGCGTTTCAGCAAATGGCGCTCAACAAGATATTGGATGCTTCTGCTCACGATTTCACGGCTGCACCCGGCTTGCCGTGCGATTTCTCGGCACGAGAGGCGAATCATCTCATCACCCCTTCCGGGTGTGTCACGATATCGCGGGGATCGGTTTTTTGGCAGTGTTCGTAATAGTCGGCGAGGAGGGGGTGTACCCCTCCGGATAGTAGTCATCTTGGTTATCAGCGTTTTCCTTC
>NZ_JBHNMF010000185.1:0-6082 GCF_048562965.1 Thiolapillus sp.
GAGGCAGGCTTGTACTCATCTTAGGGGTGAGTAGTTACTCTTGATGAATATCGGGACCACGCATGGTACTTTTGCTTCTCGTTCAATTCTTAGTGATATTTTCTCAGATTTGGGTGTTTTTCAACAGCCTGCTAACAACACATTTGGTCCGGAAATGAATGGCGTGAGAACGCTCAGGGGCGACTGGCAGTTGACCCGCAGGATGCGTGCGTACAGTGGGGTATTGCTGGCCCTGGTTTTGTTCGGGGCGGGGTTTCCTGTCTATGCAGACAATGTGATCTCGGGAACCGTTTTTTTGCCCGGAGGTGATGTGGCGCAGACAGGAGGGCAGAGAGTTCTCGTTTATGTCAATGATACCGGTTCAGATCAAAGTGTCGGCAAATCCGTTGTGATCCCGCAGGGGAACTCCTCCCAAAGCTACAGCATAAATGTTCCTGCCAATGGTGCTGCACAATGGGAGGTGGCCTATGATTTGGGGCTTCTCGCCAACCAAAGCTATGTGAGGGTGGGGTACTATGCTGCTGCTGCCGGCACCACCTGGGATAAATCCGCTGCTACCCTGCTTGCGGGAGGAGCGGATCATGGTGGCATTGATCTTGCCTTGCTGAACGGCGACCGCATCAGTGGCAATGTATTGCTGCCTTCGGGAGAGGTGGCGCCTGCGGGAGGGTTATCGATCGGCATTACTATTCGGGACAGCGTTCATGGTTTCTATTTTGGGGTTGCTCCAATAGCGGCAGGTGCTTCGTCCGCGACCTACAAAATGGTTGTGCCCTCCCTGGGGGCGGCAAACTGGTCGGTGAAGTATTCTTGCTCCGGTTCAGGTTGTGAACCCTACTATCTGACAGGTTACTATGCGGCCTCGGGAACAACGTGGAATTTCCTCGATGCAACCCTGCTCCCAGGCGGGTCGGATCACGACGATGTCGATCTGACGCTGCTGCATGGCGATCATTTCAGCGGGCGGCTTTTCCTGCCGGCGGGCGAAGTGGCGCCGGCCGGTGGCACGAGATTCGATGTGAGTATTACCAACACGCATACAAATGACCGGTTCCAGAGGATTTTTACCGTGCTGGCGGGAGACGCTTTTGTTTCCTATGACATGGTGGTTCCATATATTCCCACGGCAGAATGGACAGTTGGTTATTTGTGCAATAGTGCTGCCTGCCAGTCGTATGTTCAAAAGGCATACTATCTCGATGGCGGGATGACCCTGGATGAGTCACTGGCCACCCTGTTTTCCAGTGGAGCAGACTACGACCAGGTCGACCTGCAGGTTGCGCTGAATATTCCTGATAGCTGTGGCCAGGCCGATGAAACGCTCAGCGGCCCCGTGACCTACTCTGGCGATTATTTCTGTTCCGCGGAAAACTCCATAACGGCTGGCCAGAACAGTGTCGTGGTAGGAAATGGTGCTTATGTAGTGTACGCCGCCCCTAGCATCAGCCTGGTTCCCGGATTTTCCGTGGCGGACCATGGTGTTTTCCGGGCGGGAAAAGACTTGCTTCCCTGATTAGCCGGGTGTACATCGTACTGGCGTTGTTGCAGTCCATCACGAGGAATATGGTGGACAGGGTTTGCCGCCTCTTTTCAGCGGGAAGAGGCGGTATTCATCAGGCTACAGCAGTACTTTCTCCACCCCCTGCGCCTTCAGTTTCCCGATGAAGGCCTGCTGCCAGTTGTTTCCCAGCTTTTGGTTGGCGATTTCCATGACGATGTAGTCGGTTTTCAGGCCGGTTTCCTCCTCGTATTTCAGCAGCCCCTGCTGGCAGGCGGGGCAGGTGGTAAGGATGCGTTTCTCGCCTTCGCCCAGTGCCGCCATACCCTGCTGCAGGTCTTCGGCCTTGCGGTAACGCAACTGGGTAGCGATGTCCGGTCGTGAAGTCCCCAGCGTGCCGGACTCGCCACAGCAGCGGTCGGTGAGCTTCACGTCCTTGCCCAGCAGTTCGCTGGCGACCTCCAGGGGCTGGTATGTCTTCATGGGGCTGTGGCAGGGATCGTGGAACAGGTATTGGGTGGTTTGCGAGCCGTCCAGGGTAACGCCCTTTTCCAGCAGCCATTCGTGGATGTCCAGCAGGCGGCAACCGGGGAAGATGCGCCCGAACTCGTATTTGAGCAACTGGTCCATGCAGGTGCCGCAGGAGACGATGACGGTTTTGATGTCGAGGTAGTTCAGGGTGTTGGCCACCCGGTGGAACAGCACCCGGTTCTCGGTGGTGATCTGCCTGCCGCGGGCATGGTCGCCGTTGGCCGTCTGGGGATAGCCGCAGCACAGATAGCCCGGTGGCAGCACGATCTCGGCGCCTGTCTCGTACAGCATGGCTATGGTGGCCAGGCCGATGTCGGAAAACAGCCGTTCCGAGCCGCAGCCGGGAAAATAAAATACCGATTCGGCTTCCTCACTGGGCAGGTCCGGCCTGCGGATGATGGGCACCTGGGTCTTGTCTTCCAGGCCCAGTGCGGTCCGGTAGTCGGTTTTTGGCAGTTGCACATGTATGGGGCGGCGCACCAGCTCCACCACCAGAGGCTTCACGCCCGCTGTGCCCGTCGTATTGGCGGGCGGTTTGCCGCTGTTCCTGATCAGCCCGAAGGCTTTGAACAGGCGGTGTCCCAGGCTGATGCCCTTGAAGCCCCAGCCTGCCAGCACCGTGCGCAGGATGCGTATGGTGCGGGGGCTGGTGGTGTTTAGAAACTGCATGGCGGCCCAGCCGCCGGGACTGAAACGCTTCTGTCCGCGGTCCACCAGGATGCGGCGCATGCGCACAGTGACCTCGCCGAAGTCGATGTTTACCGGGCAGGGACTCTCGCACTTGTGGCACACGGTGCAGTGGTCGGCCACGTCGTTCATCTCGTCGAAATGGCGCAGGGACAGGCCGCGCCGGGTCTGTTCCTCGTAGAGAAAGGCCTCGATCATCAGGCCGGTGGCGAGAATCTTGTTGCGCGGCGAGTACAGCAGGTTGGCCCGGGGTATGTGGGTCTGGCACACGCGCTTGCACTTGCCGCAGCGCAGGCAGTGCTTGATATCATCGTTGAGTTCACCGAGCTCGCTGTCTTCGAGGATGATGGCTTCCTGCTGCAGCAGTCGCAGGGAAGGTGTGTAGGCGCCTTCCAGGCCTGAGCCGGGCAGGAGCTTGCCGCGGTTGAAATGGCCGTCGGGATCGACCTGCTGCTTGTAATCGGCGAAGTCCTGCAGCTTGTCTTCTTCCAGGTACTGTATCTTGGTCAGACCGATGCCGTGTTCGCCGGAGATCACGCCGTCCAGGGACTGGGCCAGGGCCATGATGCGGTCCACTACCCGGTCGGCCTGCTGCAGCATGGCATAGTCGTGGGAATGAACGGGGATGTTGGTATGCACGTTGCCGTCGCCGGCATGCATGTGCAGGGCCACGAACAGACGGCTGTCACGGATTTTGCCATGGATGCTGTCCAGCTCATTGCGCAGGGGCTCTAGATCCTGTCCGGCGAAGCGGTCCTTGAGGCGCTGTTCCACTTCCTCGCGGTAGGACTGGCGCAGATCCCGGCGCAGCATCATGTCCAGCAGGGTATCACCGGGCTGTATCAGCGCCTGTTCCGCTTCGCGTAGCAGGTTCGTGTGACTGGCGGCTGGCTCAGCGAGGTTTTCGAGGATGGCTGACCAGCGCTGCCTGGCGGCTTCCACCAGGTCTTTGGCTGCGGCCTGTTTGTCTGCCATGATGCGGCGATTCTCCGCCGAGTCCTGGAAGTCTGCGCAGCGGCACAAATGGGTGAGATCCGAGTTCAGGAATGCCAGCACCGCGTCCATGATGGCCAGCTTGTTGGCGATGGACTGCTCGATGTTGATGGCCTCGATGCCCCGGCTGTACTCCCCCAGGCGCTCCAGGGGAATGACCACGTCCTCGTTGATCTTGAAGGCGTTGGTGTGCGCGGAAATGGCAGCGGTGCGCGCCCGGTCCAGCCAGAACTGGCGGCGCGCCTCGGGGCTGACGGCAATGAAGCCTTCGCCTTCACGGGCCTGCGCCAGGGCGATGACATGATCCGCCGCCTGTTCCAGCAGGGTTTCGTCGTCGCTGATGAGGTCGGTGATCAGCACCATCTTGGGGCGCTCGCGGCGGGACGCCTTGGTAGTGTAGTTCACCGCCTTGATATAGCGCTCGTCCAGGTGTTCCAGCCCCAGCATGTGCACGTCCTTCCGGCTCCCGATGTAGTCGCGCAGCTCCACGATGGCGGGTACGGCGCGGCTGACATCATTGCCAAAGAACTCCAGGCAGACGGTGCGCACGTGGGCGGGCATACGGTGCAGGATGAAGCGCGCCGAGGTGATCAGGCCGTCACAGCCTTCCTTCTGCACCCCCGGCAGGCCGGACAGGAACTTGTCCGTGACATCCTTGCCCAGGCCGGTTTTGCGGAAATGGCTGCCGGGGATCTCCAGCAACTCGTCGGGTTTGAGTTCGGTCTTGCCGTCCGGGTGGAAATGGCGCAGACGGAAGCGTACCAATTCCTGTTCGTGAATCTTTCCCAGGTTGTGCTCCAAGCGTTCCACCTCCAGCCAGTTGCCGTCCGGCGTGACCATGCGCCATCCGGCCAGGTTGTCCAGGGTTGTGCCCCACAGCAGCGCCTTCTTGCCGCCGGCATTCATGGCGATATTGCCGCCGATGGTGGAGGCGTCCTGGGAGGTGGGGTCCACGGCGAAAGCCAGTCCGGCCGCTTCGGCCGCTTCCGATACCCGCCGGGTGACCACGCCTGCGCCGGTGCGGATGGTGGGCACCTTGCCGGGCACGCCGGGCAGTTCCACTTCTTCGATCTCCGAGAGCATTTCCAACTTCTCGGTGTTGATGACCGCGCAATGAGCATCCAGGGGTACGGCAGAGCCTGTATAGCCAGTGCCGCCCCCCCGCGGGATCAGCGTCAGCCCGGTCTCGATGCAGGCGCGCACGATGGGAGCGACTTCTTTTTCCCTGTCGGGAGATATGACCACGAAAGGCAGTTCCACGCGCCAGTCCGTGGCGTCCGTGGCATGAGAGACCCGCGCCAGGCCGCTGAAATCGATGTTGTCCCTGCGGGTGATGCCTGCCAGCGCCGTTTTCACCTTGCGGCGCAGGTTGGTGTTGGCGGCGAAGCAGTTGGAAAAAACGTCAACCGCCTCCCGGGCCGCATGCAGCAGCTTTTCGGCCTGCCGGTTGTCGTTCAGGCGCGCCTCGAACTGATCGAGCCGGTGGTTCAGGGCATGGATGAGCTGGTTACGGCGGTCGGTATTCTGCTGCAGATCGTCCTGCAGATAGGGATTGCGCGCCACTACCCACATGTCCCCCAGGACCTCGAACAACATGCGTGCCGAGCGTCCCGTGCGCCGGGTGCCACGCAAGTCCTCAATGAGTCGCCAGTTCTCCTCGCCGAGGAAACGGATGACGATTTCCCGGTCGGAGAAGGAGGTGTAATTGTAGGGGATTTCGCGTATGCGCTGGCTCATGGCCGTGAGAGCTTCCGGGCAAAAGCGCATTATACACGCCAGCCCTTTCCGCTATGCCGGTGAAAATCATGGAAGCCCTGATTTTCATTTTTTACATGGGAGCAGCCTGCAAGCCGCTAAACAGGCCTGATTCCCGAAGCGGGCTTGCTCTGTTTACATGCTCCTGACCGGCAAGGGCTGGTCAGGGGGAAGCAGTGGGGTAGCTATCGGTTGGATCTCGCTTGCGCCAGATCTGCCTTCCCTGCTGCTCCCTCTGGGCCCGCTTTATGGTGCGATATCAACCAGATAACCTGATATGGCATATTTTACGCTGTAGTTGCTGCTGCCAGTGCTGCTGCCACCATAAGCATTGAATGTTATCGACGCCGGCCCGTCAACATAGAGACGGCCAGAATAATTGAATCCAATAAAATCTCTGTTGCCAAAATCAGGAGACTGCACCGTCCATGGAAAGCTGTACATAACGCTGTACGCGCCGGAGCTGTCATGCCCGCTAACATCTAAGCATTTATCTTCTGTGCGCAGCATGGCAGATAAATGTCTGTTGGACTATGCCGCCCCGCAGGTTGGCACCGTCTATATAAAGGGGATTGGTTTATGGCGGCTACTTTGAACCTCGGCCTTTGAACCGGGGGG
>NZ_JBHNMF010000186.1:0-6065 GCF_048562965.1 Thiolapillus sp.
CCGCGTTTGGATGCCTACTTTGCTTCCCCTCTGGCGCTATGCGCACGACGGGTAAGCAGTGCGGCCTCGCGGCTACTGGGGTCTACCAGCCTTCGCTTCGCTCTCCATGGCTGGCAGCGACGGTCTTCTCGGCCGAGAGCAGATAGTTCTTTTCCACGGAGTGCCAGCTTCTGCGGGCAAGCGCATAGTGAACATCGGAAGGTTTTCCCACCAGTACAAGATTAAGAGGATCACCCTCTTTGCTTCCCCGTGCATCGCCGGTACAGCAAGGCAACTGCTTCAGCAGTTTGCGCAGCCCTTCCACGTCCGTATCGATGATGGCTTCCGGTGGATACAGATCGGTGACTTCCGGCAGACGATATCCCTGCAGCTCAGGTACCGGCAGATAGACGGGTACCTGCCAGGCGCCATCCACGCCACGCAACACCAGCTGGGCGACACGGTTCAGATGACTGCTGCTTACGAACAGGTAACCCGCCCTCTTGCCATGTGCCGGAACAGGATTGCGAAAACGACTGCTGCGGAGCTTGTCACTCAGTACAGCCAGTCGCTCCAGCCCGAGTTCTTCCTGCAGCGAATACAGTATTTCGCTGACCGGATAATAGTCCCAGTCCAGGGACGAGCGCAGCAGCCACCAGGAGGTATCTGTCTGGTTGCCAATCTCTATCCAGAGGCCGCGTATCCGCCTCTGGGTCAGATCGACGCCGAGTTGCTGCTGCATTTCTTCCTTTCCCAGGATCCGCAGCGTCAGGCGCAGTTTGCCGTCTGCCAGCACACGAACAATGGGATCCCGTGAGTGCGCTGAGGGCGCTACGGGATCAAAAAGACCGCCGGCAGGTTTGGATGCACAGCCCGACAGGAAAAGCAGCAATCCCAGCAATGGAAGATACCTGCCTGTTCCTTTCCATGTAGCCATGGTTTATCCCTGGGGACGCATATGGGGGAACAGCAGCACATCCCTGATGGAAGGCACATCGGCAAAAAGCATCACCAGGCGGTCGATGCCGATGCCCTCTCCTGCAGTTGGTGGCAGACCGTGTTCCAGAGCGCGCACGTAGTCTTCGTCGAAGTGCATGGCCTCATCATCGCCGGCATCTTTCTCCTCCACCTGCTTGCGGAAACGCTCGGCCTGGTCTTCCGGATCGTTGAGCTCAGAAAAACCGTTGGCGATTTCTCTGCCCCCGACAAAGAATTCGAAGCGGTCGGTGACGAAGGGATCTTCATCGTTGCGACGCGCCAGGGGAGACACTTCCGTGGGATAAGCGGTAATGAAGGTCGGATCCTTGAGGTTGTGCTCCACTGTCTTTTCGAAGATCTCGATCTGGATCTTGCCCAGGCCATAGCCCGGTTTGACATCCACGCCCAGCCTTTCGGCATGGACCACTGCCTTCTCCCTTTTATCCAGATCCGCTGCGGGAATATCGGGATTGAAATGCAGTATGGATTCTTTCACCGTCAGTCGGGTAAAAGGCTTGCCAAAATCATAGGTATCACCCTGGGACTCGATCACCGTGCTGCCAAGCAGGTCCTTTGCAATCCCACGCAGCATAGCTTCGGTGAGATCCATCAGGTGATGATAGTCCGCATAGGCTTCGTAGAATTCCAGCATGGTGAATTCAGGATTGTGACGCGTGGACAGGCCCTCGTTGCGGAAATTTCGATTGATCTCGAACACCTTTTCAAAACCGCCCACCACCAGGCGCTTGAGATACAGCTCTGGCGCGATTCGCAGGTAAAGCGGCAGATCCAGTGCATTGTGATGGGTAACGAAAGGACGCGCCGTGGCGCCACCGGGAATCACTTGCATCATGGGTGTCTCCACTTCCAGAAACCCCCGCTCGACCAGGAAACGGCGGATATAGTCGATCATCCGCGAGCGCAGTATGAATATCTTGCGCGATTCGGGATTCATGATCAGATCGAGATAGCGCTGCCGGTAACGCAGTTCGGTATCCTGCAGGCCATGCCATTTCTCCGGCAGGGGACGCAGAGATTTCGTCAGCAGTTTCGCCTGCTTCATATTGACGTACAGATCTCCCTTGCCCGACTTGTGCACCGGGCCTTCAGCACCCACGATATCGCCGATATCCCATGTCTTTGTCTCTTCAAGCAAATCAGCCGGCAGACCTTTTCGGTCCACGTAGAACTGGATCTGGCCACTCATGTCCTGAATGACCAGGAAAGGCCCCCGCTTGGCCATGATGCGCCCCGCCACCTTTGCCTGACGGTCGAGCTCCTTCAGTTCTTCCTTGCTCTTGTCGCCCAGTTCCCGGGTCAGATCCTCGGCAAGGTCCTCGCGGCGAAAGTCATTGGGAAAGGCCACGCCCTGTTCGCGCCTGCTCTGCAGCTTCTCACGACGCTGGGCAATGAGCTTGTTTTCATCCTGGGTGTTGTCATTCATTTTCTTCAAATACCGGTTGTAGGTCGGACTTCAGTCCGACGGACTTCTAGTTGGGCTGAAGCCCAACCTACGTAACAGACCTCAGGCCAAAGACGCCTCGCGTCACAGACCGCTTTTGAGACTGGCCTCGATAAACATGTCCAGGCCACCATCAAGCACCGCCTGGGTATTGCCGGTTTCCACGCCGGTGCGCAAATCCTTGATGCGGGACTGGTCCAGCACATAGGACCTTATCTGGCTGCCCCAGCCGATATCGGACTTGGCATCCTCCAGTTCCTGCTGGTTTTCCATACGCTTGGCCATCTCCAGTTCATAGAGCTTGGCCTTGAGCTGTTTCATGGCCTGGTCCTTGTTCTTGTGCTGGGAACGTCCGCTCTGGCACTGCACGACGGTGTTGGTCGGCAGGTGAGTCAGGCGCACGGCGGATTCGGTCTTGTTGACGTGCTGACCACCGGCACCGGAAGCGCGGTACACGTCCACGCGGATATCCGCCGGATTCAGATCAATCTCCACACTGTCGTCGATTTCCGGTGACACGAAAACAGCCGCAAAGGACGTGTGACGGCGGCCGCCGGAATCGTAGGGTGACTTTCGCACCAGCCGGTGCACACCGGTTTCGGTGCGCAGCCAGCCAAAGGCATACGGACCTTCAAAACGGATGGACGCTGACTTGATACCCGCTACTTCGCCGGGAGAGACTTCCATGAGCTCGGTCTTGAAACCGTGAGCCTCTCCCCAGCGCAGGTACATGCGCAGCAGCATCTCCGCCCAGTCCTGGGCTTCGGTGCCGCCGGAACCCGCCTGGATTTCCACAAAGGCGTTGTTGGCATCCATCTCGCCCGAGAACATGCGCCGGAACTCCAGTTCTTCCACACGCTTCTCGAAGGCATTGGTGTCTGCGGAAATACTGGCAACAGATTCCTCGTCGCCCTCTTCCACAGACATTTCCAGCAGGTCGGCAGCATCATCCAGACCCGCGGCTATCTCGTCCATGTTGTCCACCACGGCTTCCAGGTCCGCGCGTTCCCGGCCGAGCGCCTGGGCACGATCAGGATCGTTCCAGACATCAGGGTCCTCCAGTTCAGCCAGGACCTCAGTCAGCCGTTCTTTCTTTTCAGGGTAGTCAAAGATACCCCCTGAGAGAATCCAGACGTCCCTTCAAATCAGCAATCTTGTTGGTAATGGGGTTAATATCCTGCATCACGGTTCCTCGGTTTCAGGAAAGCGCTAGTGTACTCAGTTTGAAGACGCACCGAAAGGCCGGATACCTGTTCCTGCCACTTTTTGCAGGGCGGCGGTCCCCTTCAATCCGGTGCGGGACACACACGAACACCGGCCTGACCTGGGCAGATGGGCGTTGCCAGCAGTATTCAATTGCGATGATCGGCTATAATCTCATCCTTTCCTGCTTCTGCCGCTCTTACACATGAACTACACCAGCCGCTTGCGCCCTCTTTTTGCCGATATCGGTTTTATCAGTCTTTCGGCTCTGCTGCTGCTCTTCGTGCAGGCGATACTACGCGCGGTTCTCTGGGCAAGAAATCCGGATCTTGCCAGCGGCACTCCCACTACCGATTTACTCTGGGCTTTTGTTGTAGGACTGCGCTTCGACCTCATTATCAGCAGCTATATCCTCCTGCCCCTGGTCCTGGCGCTGCTGCTGCCGAACGGTCTTGGCCAGCGCAAACTGGCAAAAGCCTGGCTGATCGTCACCGCCGCCATCGTTCTGTTCCTGGGCATTTCAGAACCGGAGTTCTATCATGAATTCCACACCCGGCTGAACAGTCTTGCCATTCAGTATCTGAAAGAAGACCCGGCGACCGTGAGCAGCATGATCTGGCACGGTTTTCCGGTGGTCCGTTACCTGCTGCTGTGGGCTGTTCTGGTTGCACTTTTCACATGGATCCTGGTGAAAGCAGATCAGCTGACCCGCAAGTTCGGACGGCATTACCCTGCCTGGTGGCTGCGTCTGCCTGTTTTTCTGATCTGCGCCTTCCTGATCGCCTGGGGAGCCCGTGGCACCCTGCGTTCAGGTGCCCCTCTACGCTGGGGTGACGCATTCCACAGCCAGAGCCTGTTTGCCAACCATCTGGCACTCAATGGCACCTGGTCACTGGCCAGAGCGGCCATGGGCAACAAGAAAAAGGATGCGGGGAAAAGCTGGCTCAAGATCATGCCCGCCGCTCAGGCGCTGGAGCGCACGCGCAAGCTGCTGCTGACTCCCGATGACACGCTCGTACTGCCGGCACAGTATCCTGTTCTGCGCCGCCATACGCCTCGGCCCCGCTTGCCCGTACAGCCCAGAAACCTCGTGTTTATCATCATGGAGAGTTTTTCCGGTCAGTTCACTGGCGCCCTGGGCAATGATCACGGCATTACGCCACGCTTCGATGAGCTGGCGAAAGATGGCCTGATCTTCGACCGTTTCTTTTCCAACGGCACTCACACCCACCAGGGCATGTTCTCCACCGTTGCCTGCTTTCCCAACCTGCCTGGCTTCGAATACCTGATGCAGGAACCCGAGGGCCAGCACCAGTTCTCAGGTCTGCCCGCACTGCTCAAGCCCATGGGCTTCGAAGATGTCTATGTATACAACGGCGCGTTCAACTGGGACAACCAGAAGGGCTTCTTCCGCAATCAGGGCATGACCCGCTTCATCGGCCGGGATCACATGGAAAACCCGGTATTCACCGATCCCACCTGGGGGGTCTCAGATCAGGACATGTTCGACCAGGCCCTGCGCGAACTGAATCGCATGCCCGCGGAAAAACCTTTCTTCGCCGTGTTGCAGACCCTGTCAAACCACACGCCCTATGCCCTGCCTGATCCTCTGCCGGTCAGTCCGGTAACCGGGTTCGGCGGCCTGAACGCACACCTTACGGCCCAGCGCTATGCCGACTGGGCGCTGGGGCGCTTTTTCGACGAGGCCAGGAAACAACCCTGGTACAAGGATACGCTGTTCATGCTGGTAGGTGATCATGGCTTCGGGGTGAAAAACCAGCTCAGCGAAATCGATCTGCTGCGTTTTCACGTACCCATGCTGCTGCTGGCGCCCGGCATTCAGGATGTCTATGGCAAGCGTGTGCACACCGCCGCCACCCAGCAGGACATCGTCCCCACCGCCGTCAGCCTGCTTCTGGGCAAGCCCTTCACTCACCAGTGCTGGGGGCGGGATTTGCTATCCCTTCCTGCAGACGATCCCGGCTTCGGCATCATCAAGCCCTCGGGCAGCGATCATACGGTGGCACACTTCCGTGGTGATCGCATCGTTATCAAACCACCTCATGGCAAGGCAATAGCCGGGCGTTATCAGCTCTATCCCACACCCTCTTTCACTCCTGACAAAGAGATGCCCGAAAAAGCCGATATGCTGGCCGATCTCAAGGCCTATGTCAGCACCGCCATGCACGCCCTGCTAGAAAACCGCACGGGGCTGCCTCCAGCTGCCGATGCGGAAAACCCCTGACGTCCGGTCTGTATTTATCCGGGAAAGCCCAGTCGTATCCGCAAGCATCTCTCCCCGGCCGGGATTAAAATCCTGGCCAGTAACTACTCACCCCTAAGATGAGTACAAGCCTGCCTCCATGGATCTACAATCGCTTTTTCATGTCTGTAGAGGCTTGACATCATAGTACGCCGAGTCTATGCTATTGACCCAACACAT
>NZ_JBHNMF010000187.1:0-6057 GCF_048562965.1 Thiolapillus sp.
TCCCCAATCCCAGTAGCAGTATCTCGTTGCCGTCCACGTCTTTTCCTCATGCCAGTATTTGGCGCTATACTGGCACAGGTTTTTGGAGGAATTCCACTTAAAACGTCGAGGAACCTAAAAAGATTTTCAGGCATATTGCTGGCAGCAGCATTTTCACTGTCCGCCACGGGGGTGGTAGCACAGGAATACGTCATCAAATTTTCTCATGTGGTGGCGCTGGGTACACCCAAAGGCAAGGCTGCGGACCTGTTCGCCAAGCTGGTGAACGAGCGCATGAAGGGTAAGGTACATGTGGAAGTCTTTCCCAATTCCCAGCTGTACAACGACAACAAGGTCATGGAGGCCATGCGTCTGAGTGACAGTAAGACCACGGGCATCATGGCGGCTCCCAGCCTGTCCAAGTTCGTGAAATTCTCCCGTACCATCCAGGCTTTCGACATTCCCTACCTGTTCAACGATATCAATGACGTGCACAAGCTGGTGGATTCTCCGCTGATGGCGAAGATGACCCAGCCTCTGGAACGCAAGGGGCTGAAGGCCCTCTCCCTGTGGGACAACGGTATGAAGGTGTTCTCCATTCGCGGCGACAGGCCGCTGAAGAAAGTACCGGATGATTTCGCGGGTAAGAAGTTCCGTATTCAGAGTTCCGAAGTCCATGCGGCCATGATCAAGGCGCTGGGTGGTGTACCCCAGAAGCTACCGTTCAAGGAAGTCTATCAGGCCCTGTCGCAAGGGGTCGTGGATGGTCAGGAGAACGCCTGGTCCAACGTCTATTCCAAGAAATTCTATGAAGTACAGGATTACATCACCGTTTCCAATCATTCCTATCTGGGCTACATGGTGGTGGTCAGTGCCAGCTTCTGGAACGGTCTGCCGGATGACATTCGCAAGGAGCTGACGGCGATCATGGCAGAAGCCACCGAGGCCAACCGCAGGTTCGCTGCGGAAGCGGACAAGGGTGACCGGGCCAGAATCGAAGCGGCAGGCAAGGCCAAGGTGGTTGAACTGACAGCAGATGAGCTGGCCCAGTGGCGCAAGGCTGTATCTGGTGTTGAAGGCAAGTTCAGCAAGCAGATCGGCAGGGACCTTCTCAAGCAGATTCACGACTTGCTCGGCCACTAAATTCCGACCATGAATCTGGGGCATTGGCTGGAGGTCTTCGAGAAGACCGTCATTACCGTAGGCCTGGGGACAGCCACATTGCTGCTTTTTACCAATGTGGTGGCCCGTTATCTGTTCCACAGCGGGTTCACCTGGGTGCTGGAGCTGGTGCAGTATTTGTTTGCCTGGGTGGTGCTGGTTGGCGCCGCCTATGGCTTCAAGGCAGGCACGCACCTGGGTATCGATATCGTGGTGGAGAAGTTTTCGCCACAGAACCAGAAACGCATCGCCCTGCTGGCGCTGATGCTGTGCCTGCTGTTCGTGGGCCTGGTGTTCTGGTATTCCATTCAGTACACGGTACGGATCTACGAGTGGGGTGATCTGACGCTGGATCTGCAGATCCCCCAGTGGATACCTTACCTGGCTATTCCAACAGGTCTGGGTCTGATGATTCTGCACCTGCTGCAGGTGGGGCTGGACATTCTCAGGGGCAAGACACTGCGCATTCATGCCAATGAAGCGGCGGATGCGCTGAAACAGGTGGAAGACATCTGATGGATGCGCTGTTCCTGTTTCTGGGGCTGCTGTTTCTGTTGCTCATCGGCGTTCCTATTGCGATCAGCCTGGGGCTGTCCAGCCTGCTGTTTACCTTGCTGGCGACCGATGACTCGCCTATTATCATCGCCCAGAAACTATTCGATACCATGGAGCACACCACGCTCCTGGCGATTCCCTTTTTCATTCTCTCGGCACATTTTCTCACCACCGGCGGTGTGTCCCAGCGGCTGGTGGATTTTGCCAAGGCCGCCGTGGGCTGGATGCCGGGAGGGCTGGCCATGGCGACCGTGGTGGCCTGCATGTTCTTTGCGGCCATTTCCGGATCTTCGCCGGCCACTGTGGTGGCTATCGGGTCCATCATGATTCCCGGTATGATTGCGGCGGGATACGACAAGCGCTTCGCCGTGGGCGTGGTGGCCACCTCCGGCAGCATGGGCATCCTGATCCCGCCGTCCATTCCCATGATCGTGTATGCCGATGCGGTGGAGGAATCCGTGGGCAAGATGTTCATCGCCGGCATCCTGCCGGGTGTGCTCATGGGCGTGTTTCTCATGACCGCCACCTGGGTGGCTGCCCGAAAGATGAATATTCCCAGCGAACCCCGGCTGGGCTGGCGGCATTTGTTCCAGTGCTTCATGCGCGCTTTCTGGGGATTGCTGCTGATTCTCATCGTGGTTGGCAGTATCTATGGCGGCGTGTTCACACCCACGGAAGCGGCTGCCGTGGCGGCCGTGTACTCTGCCTTTATCGCGCTGTTCGTGCACAGGGACATGGGGTTGAAAAAAGTGCCGGAGGTGATGCTGGATTCCGCCAAGATGACTTCCATGCTGCTGTTCATTATTGCCTGCGCCATGATTTTTGCCCATGTACTCACCGAGGAACGCATTCCCCAGGAACTGGCCCAGTCGGTGTTGTCTTCCGACCCACAGCCGTGGATGTTTCTGCTCATGGTGAACGTAATCCTATGGTTTGCCGGGGACTTCATGGAGCCTTCCGCTATCCTGCTGATCCTGGCCCCCCTGTTTCATCCCATCGCGACATCCCTGGGTATCGATCCCATCCACCTGGGTATCGTCATGACCACCAACATGGAAGTGGGCATGATCACGCCGCCGGTGGGGCTGAACCTGTACGTGGCGGCCGGACTTTCCGGCATGAGTCTGGGGGAAGTCACCCGAGCGGCTCTTCCGTGGATGGGAGTACTGATTCTGGCGCTGCTGGTGATCACCTACGTGCCCTGGCTGAGCCTGTTCCTGGTTTCCCAACTGTTCTGATACACTCCACAGCATGACACTGAACGAACTCAAATACATTGTCGCCGTTGCCCGGGCAAGGCATTTCGGCAAGGCGGCGGAAGCCTGTTTCATCAGTCAGCCTACCCTGAGCGTGGCGGTGCGAAAGCTCGAAAACGAACTGGGTGTGGAGCTGTTCGAGAGGCGCCAGGGTGAAGTCACGGTAACACCTGTCGGTGAACAGGTGGTTGCACAGGCCCAGCGTGTGCTGGAGGAGGCCGGGGTGATCAGGGAGATCGTCGAACATGGCCGGGATCAGCTTGCAGCGCCCCTGCGCCTCGGCGCCATCTACACCATCGGCCCCTATCTGTTTCCTCATCTGATCACTGAACTGGCAGAGCGCGCGCCTCAGATGCCGCTCATCATCGAAGAGAACTACACCCACGTGCTCTCTGAAAAGCTCAAGCAGGGAGAAGTGGACGCCATTCTGATCTCCCTGCCGTTCGAGGAGCACGGCATACTCACCCTGCCTCTGTACGAAGAGTCTTTCGTGGCGCTGATTCCGAGCTCTCATCCCCTGAATGCCAAGGAGCAGCTCAGCATGGAAGACATCAGCAGGGAAAAGGTGCTTCTGCTGGGATCGGGGCATTGCTTTCGGGACCAGGTGCTGGAGGTCTGCCCGGACTACATAAGAAAGCGCAACATGGCAGAAGGCACTACGGTAGCGGATCTGGAAAGCAGCTCCCTCGAAACCATCCGCTACATGGTTGCCAGCGGTATGGGCGTCACCATATTGCCATGCTCGGCTGCAGGGGCTGATCGCTTCTCAGAACGCCTGGTGAGTATCAAGCGTTTCGAGGATGTCAGCCCGAGCCGTATCGTAGCGCTGGCATGGCGTAAGAGCTTTCCCCGTCCCCAGGCAATCGATGTTCTTCGTGAAGCTGTTCTGGCAAGTAAATTGAGCTGTATCAAGCGCTTGGAAAAATAACCAAGAATCAGTCTTATTTATAGCCAAATCCTATTGGCTGTATTGCAACAAACAATTTCAATTATCTCCCGTCTTTCAACTATAGTTCATTTCGAGGATGGCGAGACCATTCCGAAATGTACGGGCAGCATCCGATAGAGATCTCCGGATGCACACACCTTTATGTTTCCAATTTAACCAAAAAGGAGAGAACAGACATGTCACTGAAAGGTTCAAAAACTGAACAGCACCTGAAAGACGCCTTCGCCGGCGAATCCCAGGCCAACCGCCGCTATCTGTATTTTGCGGCCAAAGCAGACGTCGAAGGTTACAACGACGTAGCTGCCGTATTCCGTTCCACCGCGGAAGGCGAAACCGGTCATGCGCACGGACACCTGGAATATCTGGAAGAAGTGGGCGATCCGGCTACAGGCCTGCCCATCGGCGGCACTTCTGACAACCTCAAGGCGGCTATTGCCGGTGAGACTCACGAGTATACCGATATGTATCCCGGCATGGCCAAGGATGCCCGTGATGAAGGTTTCGATGAAATTGCCGACTGGTTCGAGACCCTGGCCAAGGCCGAGCGTTCTCACGCCAACCGCTTCCAGAAAGCCCTGGATGCGCTGGACAGCTGAGTGAAGTAGTTCGACGGGCCGGGATCTCCCGGCCCGGTTTGAAGGAGTAGACAGAAACATGAGCAATCGACGCGAAGGCAGTCTGGAAGCGCCTACAAGGCACGCACTGGACTGGCAGAATCCGGATTTCTACAACGAAGAAAAACTGCTGACAGAAATGGAACGGGTTTTCGATATCTGTCATGGATGCCGGCGCTGCGTCAGCCTCTGTCATGCTTTTCCCACCCTGTTCGATCTGGTGGATGAGTCCGACACCATGGAAATGGATGGTGTGGACAAGAAAGATTACTGGAAGGTCGTGGATCACTGTTATCTGTGTGATCTGTGCTTCCTGACCAAATGCCCCTATGTACCGCCCCACGAGTGGAACCTGGATTTTCCACACCTCATGCTGCAGGCCAAGGCGGTGCATTTCAAGAATCACGGTGCAAAGATCCGGGACAGTATCCTGACTGCTACCGATACGGTGCCCAAGCTGGCAGGCATTCCCATCGTCGCCGGCGTGGTCAATACCATGAACGCCAACCGGGGTTTCCGCAAACTGCTGGAAAAAACCCTGGGTGTGGATCACGATGCCGTGATCCCAAAATACACCAGCAAGCCATTGCGCAAGCGCATCAGGCCCAAATCTGATGCCCAGGGAGAGGCGGCAGGCCGTACAACGGGCAAGGTGGCGCTGTTCGCCACCTGTTACGGCAACAACAACCAGCCGGATATGGGAGAAGACCTGCTGGCCGTGTTCGAGCACAACGGCATCCCTGTAACCCTTGCCGAGAAAGAGCGCTGCTGTGGCATGCCCAAGCTGGAGCTGGGCGATCTGCAGGCAGTGGCCGAGGCCAAGGAAGTGAACATCCCGGCACTGGTGAAGATGATCGATGCAGGCTGGGATATCGTGGCGCCCATACCGTCCTGCGTGCTCATGTTCAAGCAGGAACTGCCACTGATGTTTCCCGATGACGAAGACGTACTGAAGGTGCGCGATCACATTTTCGACCCTTTCGAGTACCTGATGCTGAGACACAGGGAAGGCAAGCTGAACACCGATTTCAGGCATCCCCTGGGCAAGGTGGCCTACCACGTGGCCTGCCACCAGCGCGTGCAGCGCATCGGCATGAAGACCCGGGAACTGCTGCAGCTGGTGCCGGATACGGAAGTGCAGGCCATCGAGCGCTGTTCCGGTCACGACGGCACCTATGCGGTGAAGAAGGAGTTCCATGCCATTTCCATGAAACTGGTGCGCCCGGTGGCCAACAAAGTGAAGCAGTTCGAGCCGGATCACCTGACCAGTGACTGCATCATGGCGGGGCATCATATTGCTCATGCGCTGGATGACGGTCATAAGGCAGAACATCCGCTGGCTCTGTTGCGCAAGGCTTACGGTATCTGAGTCCCGTCGGGCTTCAGCCCAACACCAGCAGCAGGAGTAGAGAAATGAACAAACTGGCTCTTCCCCAAATGGAGTGGGTAGATTATCGTAATCCCCTATGAGAGACAAAGACCTATACGCCCAGATACTGGGAATCAAGAGTCCCTGGCAAGTATCCGGTGTAGAGCTGGCGCT
>NZ_JBHNMF010000188.1:0-6015 GCF_048562965.1 Thiolapillus sp.
CCTATTGCCGCATCTCCAGTTACCTGCAGACCATGGCAAATCAGGGATACAATCCGCTGGTCGCCATTCAAATGGCCTTTTCGGGACAGCTCTATGCTGATAGGGGTGAGTAGTTACCATTCTTCATTCTCCACCGGTCTGGCGGGCCATTTCCAGTCGCGGATTTCAGGCATGTCTTCCCCGTGTTCGGTGATGTATTGGCGATGATCCACGAGACGGTCCTGCATGGTCTGGTGGATGTGGCCCGCACGATCCCGCAGGCCGGGTACCCGGCTGGCGGCATCCATGACCAGATGGAAGCGATCCAGGTCGTTGCGTACCACCATATCGAAGGGTGTGGTGGTCGTACCTTCTTCCTTGTAGCCGCGTACATGCAGATAGCCATGAAATTTGCGCCTGTAGGTGAGGCGGTGAATGAGCCAGGGATAACCGTGGAAGGCAAATATCACAGGGATATCCGTACCGAACAGGGCATCGAAATTGTCGTCTGGAAGACCGTGGGGATGCTCGTCACGTGGCTGAAGCGTCATCAGATCGATGACGTTGACCACCCGTATTTTCAGGCCGGGGGCGTAGTGGTGGAGCAGATCCACGGCCGCCAGGGTCTCGATGGTGGGCACATCCCCACAGCAGGCCATGATGACATCCGGTCTGCCATCCTGATCATTGCTGGCCCATTCCCAGATACCGATGCCTGTGCTGCAATGCCTGATGGCCGCATCCATATCCAGCCACTGCGGCTCTGGCTGCTTGCCTGCGACGATGACATTTACCAGGTTGCGGGAATTGAGGCATTCGTGAGTGGCACAAAGCAGGGTATTGGCGTCAGGCGGCAGATAGACACGCACGATATCGACCTTCTTGTTGATGACATGGTTGATGAATCCGGGATCCTGGTGGGAAAAGCCGTTGTGATCCTGGCGCCATACATGGGACGTGAGCAGGATGTTGAGGGAGGCGATGTCAGCCCGCCAGGGTATTTCATGGCATACCTTGAGCCACTTGGCATGCTGGTTGAACATGGAATCCACGATGTGGACGAAAGCCTCGTAGCAGGAAAACAGGCCATGACGACCGGTCAGCAGATAACCTTCCAGCCAGCCCTGACAGGTGTGTTCCGACAGGATCTCCATGACTCTGCCGTCGGTTGCCAGGTGGTCGTCGTAATCCAGGGTTTCCGCCATCCATACCAAGCGTGTCTTCGGCCTCGTGATAGATTTTGGGACATCCCAGTCCCCAAAATCGACTCGGCCTTTGACAACCCATTGGTGCCCCAGCCGTCCTGGTCACCAAGCACTACGCAACAACTTCGCAAGCTCGTTGCTGCTCCGTACTTGGCTCCCAATGACTGGACGCCGCGTTCGGAGGCCTACTTTGTTTTCCCTCTGGCGCAAGGCACGCCGGGAAAACAGTGCGGCCTCGCGGCTACTGGGGTCTACCAGCCTTCGCTTCGCTCTCCATGGCTGGCAGCGGCGGTCGGTCACTTCGAACAGCGCTGACAGCCGGTTGGAGGCAGTTTCGTCAGGTCCCATGACACGGAAGTTTGCAGCCTCCATATTGAGCTGCATGACATCCCTGAGATACTTGCCCATGGTCCGGGTGGCCTCTCCCAGCTCGGCCCCGGGATGCGCCACGGTAACGGCGTACTGCTCGTAGTCGGGCAGATGCAGGGGCTTCAGCAGCAGGCCGCCGTTGGCATGGGGATTGGCGCCCATGCGCTTCGTTCCCTCAGGGGCGAGCGCGGCTATGTGAGGTCTGAGCCAGCCGTTCTCGTCAAACAGTTCTTGCGGTCGGTAGCTCTTCATCCACTGTTCGAGAATCTTCAGGTGAGCAGGCTTGGTCACATCGGGGATAGGAACCTGGTGCGCCCGCCAGAAGTCTTCCACTTTCAGGCCATCGACTTCCCTCGGGCCGGTCCATCCCTTGGGGGTACGCAGGATGATCATGGGCCAGCGCGGCAACCGATTGTCACCGCCAGCACGTGCGCTTGTCTGAATATGCTGTATCTCTGCGATGATGCTGTCGAGTGTGGCTGCCAGCTGCTGATGTACCTGCATGGGATCGCTGCCTTCCACCACATAGGGCCGGTAGCCATAGCCCTCGAACAGTTTCTGGAGATCCGCAGTATCGATACGCGCCAATACCGTGGGATTGGCGATCTTGTAACCGTTCAGGTGCAGTACGGGCAGCACAGCACCGTCGCGCACGGGGTTGAGAAACTTGTTGCTGTGCCAGGCCGTTGCCAGGGGCCCGGTTTCTGCTTCACCGTCTCCCACCACGCAGAGTGCGAGCAGGTCGGGATTGTCGAATACCGCACCGAAGGCATGGGACAGGGAATAACCCAGTTCACCGACTTCGTTGATGGAGCCGGGTGTTTCGGGTGCGCAGTGGCTGGGAATGCCGCCGGGAAAGGAAAACTGCTTGAAGAGGTGCTTCATGCCTTCCCTGTCCCTGGAAATATCGGGGTACAGTTCGCTGTAACTGCCTTCCATCCAGGTGCTGGCAACCAGTGCCGGCCCGCCGTGGCCGGGACCGGTGATGAAGATGGCGTCCAGGTTCTCACGCCTGATGATCCTGTTCATGTGCGCGTACAGCATGTTCAGTCCTGGTGTTGTACCCCAGTGTCCCAGGCGGCGTGGCTTGATGTGCTCCGGTTCCAGAGGCTGTTCCAGAAGGGGGTTGTCCAGCAGAAAGATCTGCCCTGCGGACAGATAGTTGGCGGCGCGCCACCAGGCATGAATATTCTCGAGTTCCTCCTGAGAGAGAGGCGATGTATGACCTGCAGTGTTCATGATGGTTTTCCTTGTTTCGCACCGGGAGATATTTCCGGCAACAGATCGACATTGAAATGGTTGGCCAGGGCATACAGTCCGGGCAGGGTAATGAAGGCGCCAGGCAGGATGCCGATGACGGCCATGCCGAGATATTTCAACAGCTCGGCCAGTGCATGGTTGGTGGCTTGCATTTCCTCATGGCTGAGTTTTTCGCCGGTGGCAAAGCGCAGGTAGGTTTTTGTAAAGAGCTTCGTGTTTTCGGTGTTCTCTTCCAGGATATCTTTCAGTTCCAGGAGCATGTGGTGCAGATGTGCATGCAGTTCCTCGACGGTGTATTTTTCCCGCCAGTGTTCTTCCAGGTGTTCGAGAAGCTGCCGTGCGTCGATATGATGTGATGAAAGCGACATGGCTTGCCTCATGCTTCCCTAGAATCCGACCCGGGACATGCCCAGGCCATAGATGATGGTGAGAATGCCCAGGATCAGCAATCCTGCTACTGTTCCTGCGCCCCCCCAGCGTGATCGCGTAGAGTGCCTTGAGCAGATTGTTGCTGCCCGCTGCGATAATGATGGCGCCGGTCAGCTGTTGCAGACTGGTCGCCTTGTAGTGGCCGCTGAGTATGGACAGGACAAAGGGATCGATATCGGTAAAGCCGACGCCAAAGGAAAGCAGGTTCAGGCCAGTTTGCCCGAAATGGGCGATGACCTGCTGGGTAATGATCATCATGATCACGAACAGAAGGGCAAACAGGAGCGCGATACCCAGCTCAAGGGGATTGGACCGTCCAAGGTCCGGCGTGGTTTGCGTGGAAGAGGGTGCCGTCCTGTCGATCAGGACCGCACCGCCGATGGCAAGAGTGCTGAACAACAGCAGGGGAATGATGGCATCGGGTACGAGGCTGATGTTCATGATGGCGATCAGCGCCAGCAGCCGCAGATACATGATGCCCGAGGCAGCAAGAATACCGGCATTCAGTGCGGCATCCGGTTTTTCCAGCAGACGGCTCTTTCGCGCCAGGACCACGGTGGTGGCCGTGCTGGAATACAGTCCACCCAGCAGCCCGGTTACCAGGTAACCCTGGCGTTTCAGCAGGTATTTTTTCAGAATATAGCCTGCATAGGATATTGCGGAGATCACCACGACCGCCAGCCATATCTTGAATGGCGTAGCCGGGATGTAACTGGAAACAGGCTGGTTGGGCAGTAAAGGCAGTATGACGCCGGACAACAGCAGAAACTTCGCCAGGGTGGGAATCTCCTGGGGTTCCAGGTCCTTGGTCAGAAGCTGCGTGAAAGGGCGGGCGCTCAGTATGAAAACGATTGCCACGAACAGCAGAACCAGAAACCAGGGTGGCAGTAGAATGATGACCGGCCCATAGGTATAGACGGTCAGGGAAATGAGCGGCTGCAACAGCCCTGACTGGCCGTTTTTCAGCTTCTGGTGATAGAACAGCGAAAAAAACAGGACAAGCCCGAGCATGCCTGCCAGGTACAGATGATAACCCGGGTCCAGCTGATAGAGCACGAAGCCGAGAATGGCGATGAAGGTGAAAGTGCGTGTGGTGCCCAGGCTGATGGAAGGTACTTCCGGACGTTCCTTGCTGCGCAGCAGGATGTATTCGCGGAACTCCAGACCGGTCAGGAAACCGAAGACGGCCACCAGGGAGAACTGGAACCATACCTGTGACAGTAACTCGGCGATGAGGCTATGCTGGGTCATGAGGCTTTGTCCGGGTGCTGTACATGTCAGATCTCGACAACCACGCCTTTCAGGTGGTGATAGAAACGCAGTACCAGCATTTTCACCGCATCATTGAAGACAAACCATGTCAGTGCATAGGCCCACATGCCCAATGCCCATTCCCAGCCGATGGGCGTCATCAGGCCAAATCCATAGACGGCTATGATGGTGCCTATGACGCGACTCGAAAAGGTGGCCGAGAACAGAATCCAGGAAGGATAGGGGCGTTTAAAGAACCAGTCATCGATACGCGTGTTATAGATGGTGCCGTGACCGGCAATGACCAGTTTGGCGAAAAACACGGATTGCACAAAATCCAGGGGCAGTTTCATGTACACGATCAATATCCAGAACAGCAGGAAGGATGACAGTACGCCAGCCAGTCCCAGCCAGCTGGCCATGACCAGTACCTGGTGCATGTTCCAGCGTACCGGTTGTTCCCGCACCTTGGTGTTGTCGTAGGCGATGGCAAGGATGGGAATATCATTCAACAAAGCCAGCACGATAATCATCAGTGCCGTTACCGGATAGAACTGGAACACGCCGATAGCAAGACTCATGAAGATGATGATGCGTATGGTTTCGGCGATACGGAAAATGGTATAGCTCTGCATACGCTCGAAAGTTGTGCGTGCCAGCTTGATGGCATCAACAATCACTCGCAACCCGGGTGCCATCAGGACGATATCGGCTGCAGCCCGGGCTGCATCGGTTGCGCCACTGACAGCAATGCCCGCATCGGCTTTCTTCAGTGCAAGCGTGTCTTCGGCCTCGTGATAGATTTTGGGACATCCCAGTCCCCAAAATCGACTCAGCCTTTGACAACCTATTTGTGCCCCAGCCGTCCTGGTCACCAAGCACTGCGCAACAACTTCGCAAGCTCGTTGCTGCTCCGTACTTGGCTCCCATATGACTGGACGCCGCGTTCGGAGGCCTACTTTGTTTTCCCTCTGGCGCAAGGCACGCCGGGAAAACAGTGCGGCCTCGCGGCTACTGGGGTCTACCAGCCTTCGCTTCGCTCTCCATGGCTGGCAGCGCCGGTGCATCGTTGACGCCATCGCCGGTCATGCCGACGATGTGGTCTGCCTTCTGCAGCTTGTCCACGATGAAGTACTTGTCTTCGGGGTAGACCTGGGCGAAGCCGTCGGCGGCTTCGATCTGGGCGATGATCTCAGATTCATGTTTCTTGATGGTGCCCTTGGGAAGCACCATGGTATTCAGCTCTTTCCCGACCTGATCGACAATGCCCTCGACGGTGCTTTGCAGTTCATCTTCCGGAATATCTGACCTGATGGATTTCAGCAGTGCCTTAGAGATCACTTTTGCCAGCAACAGGTATTCTTCTGTGCTTTCACCCTGAAGCTCACGGATGTCTTCGATGTTGTCTCCGATGTCCAGCAACCCCGCGATGTATCTGGCCACAGCCAGGTTGTCGCCGGTGACCATTTTAGTTTAGCGTAGAAACCCACGTCCTTAGGACGTGGTCATGAGTGATAGGCTC
>NZ_JBHNMF010000189.1:0-5994 GCF_048562965.1 Thiolapillus sp.
AGAGGCTTCCGCAATAAAGAGCGGTTTGCCAATGCCATTTACTTCCATCTCGGCGGGTTGGATCTTTACCCTGATGGGATTACTAGATGATGGGCGCCCACTCAATCAGGGGAAGAGCCCCTTCTTGTGGCTCTGAATCTGATCCTGCATTTGCGGCTGCAGGTCTTATTGTTCAGTTCATTTGGTGGGATCTGTTGAAAATCAGGTTTTCACTACATCCCCGGGATGCTTCTTGCGGTTCAAAAGCAGAGAGCCGCTGACGGCAAGAGAAGCGTAAAATGCGTTGTCACAGTCGCGGTAACTACCTGACTGCAGACAAGCAGATACGCCCTGCATCCTTTGGTTATCCTGCCTCAAAACGATTGACTTTGGAAGTTTTTTCATGGAATTACCGCTCCTCAGCAATGGCCGCATCCTGAAGCGCTACAAGCGTTTTCTGGCAGATGTGGAACTGGACAGCGGTGAACTGGTAGTGGCCCATGTGCCCAACACGGGGCGCATGACCGGCTGCTGGGAAGCGGGTGCACCGGTGCAGCTCAGCCACAGTGACAATCCGCGGCGCAAGCTGGCATGGACGCTGGAACGTGTGGATATGGGCAATGGCTGGATAGGCGTCAATACTCAGCGTACCAATCCTGTGGTTGAAGAAGCGCTTGTTCAGTCCCGCATTGCAGCACTGGAAGGCTACGGGCTGGTCGAGCGGGAGAAAACCCCGCCTCTCGAAGGCAGGCGCAGCCGCCTCGACCTGTTTCTTTCCCGGGGCAGGCATGCCGATGCCTGGATCGAGGTGAAGAATGTCACCCTGCTGATGGAGGATTGCCTGGGCTTTCCTGATGCGGTTTCCGTTCGGGGCAGCAAACACCTGCGGGATTTGCAATTGCTGGTGGCCGGGGGCTGCCGCGGGATTATCCTGTATGCGCTCAACCGGCCGGAGGGCGCTTGTTTCCGCCCTGCAGAGGAAGTGGATCCGGACTATGCCGGATTGTTGCGCGAGGTGGTAAAGCAGGGTGTGGAAGTGCTGGCGCTGCGCCTGCGGCATACTGAAACAGGTATTATCGTTTCAGAGACGGTGCCGGTAATACTGTAGGTCAGAGTGGCAGGCAAGGGTGGGAATCAATAACCGGCCGAATCCGCAATAAGCCCCTTGGGCATGTGGGATATGTGGTGGGTCCGGGAATACAGCTCGCCGTTTTTTCCCAGGGTCAGCATGCGCCATCCGGGCGGGAGCGTGTCCAGGCCGAATTCATCCTGTCCCGGCGCGAACTGAATGCAGGTCGATGGGGTGGCGAGCAACTGCATGTGGCCCAGTCTGCCTTCCCAAGGCTGATGCACATGCCCCCAGACGATACCTTTCACTGCAGGATTGTGCTGGGTTCTGGAAAGCAGTTCCTGAGGGTTGTCCAGCCCGATGTTGTCCAGCCATTCGCTGCCCACGGGTACGGGCTGGTGGTGCAGAAAAATCAGGATATGGGGTGGCGCATCAGACAATGCCTCGTCCAGCAGATCCAGTTCGGTTCGTGAAAGATGTCCGTGCTCCTTGCCGGGAACCTGGGAGTTGAGAAGAATCAGGCGCCAGTTTCCCAGGTCGATCTTTCCGCCGGTAGGGATGTGATGCTTTTCCAGCACATTCTGCATGCTCAGGATGCTGTCATGGTTGCCGGGAATGGCGGCGCTGGGACAACCGGTCTTTGTCAGGGTCTTGGCGAGGGACTTGTAGCCTTTCTTCGATCCGTCATGCACCAGGTCGCCGGTGACGATGATCATGTCGGGCGTCAGATCACTACATGCGCTATCGAGCACCTGCCGGAAGGAGTCCAGTGTGTTCAGTCCCAGCAATAAACCTGATGGATCGGCGTACAAATGGCAGTCGCTCACCTGGAGCAAGTGCAGGTCGGATCCCTGACGTGGATTGTTCATGATTTCTCAAACCATAGAGTGGAACCTCTACCCTATACCTGAAAAATACCGAATAACACGCCCGCATTGACAGAATGTGAACTTCCGCTTAGAAGCCCTCCGTAGATGTGAACAGGCCCACACGAAGATCCTTGGCGGCATAGATCTCCCGGCCATCCACCTCAAGCTTTCCATCGGCAATGCCCAGAATCAGCTTGCGGGCAATAACCCTTTTGATATCAATGGTATATTTTACCAAGCCGGCATTGGGAAGCACCTGTCCGGTGAATTTTACCTCGCCCACACCCAGGGCGCGGCCGTGCCCCGGGTTGCCCAGCCACCCCAGATAGAAACCTACCAGCTGCCACATGGCATCCAGGCCGAGGCAGCCGGGCATGACCGGGTCGCCGGGGAAATGGCATTCGAAGAACCAGAGATCGGGGTCGATGTCGAGTTCGGCGGTAATCACTCCCTTGCCATACTGACCGCCTTCATCGGCGATGAGTGTAATGCGATCCATCATCAGCATGTTGTCCACGGGCAGCTGGGCATTGCCCGGCCCAAACAGCTCACCGTGTCCACATTTTATGAGGTCTTCTTTGTTGTAGGCGTTTTTACGTTCCATTAGGTTTTATTTTTCCAGAAGTGATTGGATGTGGGACACGATGTTCTCGAGGGAAATCATCCCGTTTTCGTCGGCGCTGCGGGCGCGGAACTCCACCTCGCCCTTGTCCAGGCTGCGCTCGCCCACCACCACGCGCAGGGGAATCCCCATGAGCTCATGGTCGGCGAACATGACGCCGGGACGCTGGTCACGATCGTCGAACAGCACGTCGATGCCTGCAGCCAGCAGGTCCTGATAGAGTTTTTCTGCGGCATTGCGGACTTTCTCGGATTTCTTCATCTGCATCGGCAGTAGTGACACGCTGAAAGGGGCGATGCTGTGTGGCCAGATGATGCCTCTGTCATCGTGGTGCTGTTCGATGGCGGCGCCCACTACGCGGGATACGCCGATGCCGTAGCAGCCCATGGTCATGGTTACGGCCTTGCCGTTTTCGTCCAGCACCGTGGCGTTCAGAGCTTCGCTGTATTTGGTACCCAGCTGGAAGATATGGCCGACTTCGATGCCCCGGGCGATGGTGAGCACGCCCTTGCCGTCGGGACTGGGGTCGCCTTCCACTACGTTGCGGATGTCCGCCACCTTAGGCAGGGGAGCATCCCGTTCCCAGTTGATGCCGAAGTAGTGCTTGCCGTCGATATTGGCACCGGCGGAAAAGTCCGCCAGCACGGCAACGGAACGGTCGGCGATGATGGGGACGGGTAGGTTCACCGGCCCCAGGGAGCCGGGGCCCGCGCCAACAGTCTCGCGGATTTCCTCTTCCGTGGCGAAGCGCAGAGGGGAAGCCACCTGGGGCAGCTTCTCTGCCTTGATCTCGTTGAGCTCATGATCACCGCGCACCAGCAGGGCGATGAGACCGCCTTCGGCAGCTTCCACCACCAGGGTCTTGGCCGTCTGTTCCACAGGCTGGTTGAACTGTTCCACCAGCTCGGTGATGGTTTTGGCATTCGGCGTGTCCACCAGCTCCATCTCTTTCGAGGGGGCGGGGCGTTCATTGCGGTCGGGCAGGGCCTCGGCCAGTTCCACGTTGGCGGCATAGTCGCTTTCCGTGGAAAAGGCGATGGTGTCCTCGCCGGCGTCCGCCAGCACATGGAATTCGTGGGAACCGCTGCCGCCGATGGCGCCGGTATCCGCGGCCACGGGACGGAAGTCCAGGCCGCAGCGGCTGAAGATGCGGCTGTAGGTGGCGTGCATCAGGTCATAGGTCTGCTGCAGGGAATCCTGGTCCACGTGGAAGGAATAGGCGTCCTTCATGAGGAATTCCCGGGCGCGCATGACGCCAAAGCGGGGCCGGATCTCGTCACGGAACTTGGTCTGGATCTGGTAAAAGTTCACCGGCAGCTGGCGGTAGCTCTTGAGCTGGTTGCGAGCCAGGTCGGTGATGATCTCCTCGTGGGTGGGACCCAGGCAGAATTCGCGGTTGTGGCGGTCACGGAAACGCAGCAGCTCGGGACCATACTGTTCCCAGCGACCGGATTCCTGCCACAGTTCAGCAGGCTGAACCACGGGCATGGACAGCTCCAGGGCGCCGGAGCTGTCCATTTCCTCGCGTACGATGCGTTCCACCTTGCGCAATACCCGCAGCCCCAGGGGCAGCCACACATACAGGCCCGATGCCAGCTTGCGGATCAGGCCCGCACGCAGCATCAGGCGGTGGCTGGGGATCTCGGCGTCGGCCGGGGTTTCCTTCAGCGTCTGCAGGGGAAACTGGGATGTGCGCATGGGGTACTCCGCGAAAAAAACGCTAATTTTATCCTGAAACGGAGTGGAGCAGGTATAATTTAGCGTTTATTGTCATAAACAGGGTTTTCAATCGTAGGATGTGGTGACGAAAGGAGCCGCACCGATGCCGTTTCCTGCGTCCATGACGCGGTTCGCGGGTTCATTGCTTCCTATGAATTGTGCAGGTGGTTTGAAATGTCAAAAAATAAGGTAAACAAGGTGGTGCTGGCCTATTCGGGCGGGCTGGATACTTCCGTGATTCTGAAGTGGCTGGAAGATGAATACGATTGTGAAATCGTCACTTTCACTGCCGATGTGGGCCAGGGCGAGGAAGTAGAGCCTGCGCGCGCCAAGGCCAAGGCGATGGGGATCAAGGAGATCTACATCGAGGATCTGCGCGAGGAGTTCGCCCGGGACTATGTCTTTCCCATGTTTCGCGCCAATGCCATCTATGAAGGCGAATATCTCCTGGGCACGTCCATTGCCCGCCCCCTCATTGCCAAGCGGCTGGTGGAAATCGCACAGGACACGGGCGCCGATGCCATTTCACACGGTGCCACAGGTAAAGGCAACGACCAGGTGCGTTTCGAGCTGGGCGCTTATGCCCTGATGCCGGACGTGAAGATCATCGCACCCTGGCGGGAATGGGATCTGCTGTCACGGGAGAAGCTCATGAACTACGCTGCCGAGCATGGTATCGACGTGGATTTCGCCAAGGCGGGCAAGAAATCGCCCTATTCCATGGACGCCAACCTGCTGCACATTTCCTACGAAGGTGACATCCTGGAAGATCCCTGGAACGAACCCGAGGAAGACATGTGGCGCTGGACGGTTTCCCCGGAAAAGGCGCCGGATGAGCCGACCTACGTGGAACTGACCTACGAGAAGGGCGATATCGTGGCCATCGACGGCAGGCCCATGTCCGCTTCCGAAGTCATGGAATATCTGAACAAGGTCGGTGGCGAGAACGGCGTGGGCCGGGACGACATCGTGGAGAACCGCTTCGTGGGCATGAAGTCCCGGGGCTGTTACGAAACCCCCGCAGGCACCATCATGCTCAAAGCTCATCGGGCCATGGAGTCTCTGACCCTGGACCGCGAGGCCGCCCACCTCAAAGACGAACTCATGCCACGCTACGCCAAGATGATCTACAACGGCTTCTGGTGGTCCCCCGAGCGCGAGGCCCTGCAGGCGCTCATCGACCAGACCCAGGAAGTGGTCAACGGCGTGGTGCGGGTGAAGCTGTACAAGGGCAACGTCATCGTGGCCGGGCGCAAGTCCGAGAGCAACAGCCTGTTCGACGAGGCCATCGCCACCTTCGACGACGATGAAGGTGCATACGACCAGAAGGATGCGGAAGGCTTCATCAAGCTCAATGCACTGCGCCTGAGGGTGGCGGCGCGCAAGCGCAAATAAGTTTGTGCAACTGATTCGGAGCCGGCCTCAGGTGAATGCGCAAGATTTTTTCCATGCCCGGATGCTCAGGGGCCAGTTGATGGCCCGCTGTTGGTCCGGGCTGCCCCAGGCTTCCCGGATCTGGCCATGCACTTCCTCGACAGGGTTTCTGCCGGTCTCGGCTTCATATTTTTTGACCGCTGACCAGGTGCACAGGTAGCCAATGAACTGGGACAGGTCCCATGTCAAGTCCCGATAGATCATAGATTTTCTTTTTGAATAATTCCGGTTGTTTTTTGTGCCAATCCTTAAGCGCCTGAATGGGCGTGATGTGCCCGATGTTTTTCTGCGGGACATGGTAG
>NZ_JBHNMF010000190.1:0-5947 GCF_048562965.1 Thiolapillus sp.
CAAAAATCTTTTCATAGAAGATCCGGATATCGAAAGGCCGGAAAAAAACCACCTGTATCGCCAGTGCCGTTCCGAGCAGCACACCAATGCCCAGCAACAGGGCAATCCATTTGAGTATTCTTTTCATTCCTGATTCACTTTTCCTGTTGTATGAATTCCAATGCATTGCCGTCGGGATCGCGGCAGAAAAGGGCATCCCGTCCCGATCTGCTGCGCGTGTAGCCGACTCCCGCCCCCTCCAGCGATGTGGCGAGTACGTCCAGATTCCGCACCGACAGAGCCAGATGCCTGTCCCTGCCGCCGTGCTCCGGACGTTGGTCGACTGGGTCGGGATTTGGCAGTTCCAGCAGATGCAGTTGCTGATCACCGATTTTCAGCCAGATACCGGGAAACGGCAGGTCCGGCCGTTCGACAGTCTCCAGCCCCAGCCGTCCCTGGTAGAAAGCCAGGGACTTGTCCGTGCTGGAAATGATCATGCTTACGTGGTGAATGGCGCGGATGTCAGTCATGTATGTCCTCGTGAGTGATCGCGATGAAGCCCGCCAATATGATCAGCCCGCCGCCCAACCATTCCAGCATACGCAAATTCTCTCCCGCGAGCCACCAGGCGCTGAGCGCACCCACCAGTATCTCGAACAGCAGAATCACAGCCGACCGCTGCACGGGCATGTGGGAAATACCATAAATGACAGCCAGCGTCGTTACGAGAAAACCCACACCACCCAGCAGTATATTCCCCAGCCAGGCCGACAGCGCAACTTGGGGGAAAGGTTCTCCGCCGAGCAGCAGCATGAATCCGGCAACGCAAATCACACCAAACCAGGAAACCAGGGTTTTCTGCCGGGTTCCCAGATGCTGGAGATCACGGGTGATGACATTGGTGACGGCGAAGGCCAGTCCGGCACTTGCGGCGTACAGATCCGCCCGGTTCAGAGACGCCATGCTGACCTGCGGCTGCCAGATCATCAGGATGGCTCCCATCATCCCCAGGGGCAGGGTCAGCAGCGTTGCCGGGCGCAGCCTTTCGTGCAGAAAGAAATGCCCGAGCAGCACCGTCCACAAGGGAGAAATATAGAAAAGAATCAGCGCTCTGGCGACCGAACCATCCAGCATGGCGAGCACAAATCCCACGTTGGTCCAGCCGGCGGCAACGGCCATCAGCGCCAGTTTGCCCCACTGCCCCTGCATCCCGGCAATACCGGGCCAGCGCAACATCGCCAGCACCGAAAAGGCACTGCCATAGGCAACCAGCATCTGCCAGGCGCCGTTCAGCCCGGCATCCTGCAGCAGGCGTAGGGGATACCAGACCACGCCCCAGAAAGAGGCCGCGAACAGCAGACTCAGCAACGGCTTCATTGTTGTATAATTCTCCCTTTTCCGGAACCTGACCGGCAGGGCAGCCCCCTGCGGCACCCGCGCAGTATGAACAGCGACCTGCAAAAACTCCAGCCCTATCCCTTTGAAAAACTGCGCCTGCTCAAGGAAGGCTGCCATCCACCTGTGGCGCTGGATCATATTGCCCTGTCCATCGGCGAACCCAGGCACCCTACCCCTGCCTTCATCACCGAAGCGGTGCTTTCCCATCTGCACGGCCTGTCCGCCTATCCCCTGACTAAAGGTGCACCCAAGCTGCGCGAAACCATCTGCAGCTGGCTCAGCACCCGTTTCCAGCTCCCCAAGGACAGCCTGGATCCGGGACACCATGTACTGCCGGTCAACGGCACACGCGAAGCGCTGTTTGCCTTCGCACAGACGATCGTGGACCGCAGCCAGCCCAATCCGCTGGTGCTCATGCCCAACCCCTTCTACCAGATCTACGAAGGCGCCGCCTTCCTCGCCGGCGCCCGGCCCGAATTTCTCAACTGCACTGAAGACACCGGCCTGATGCCGGATTTCGATGCCGTGGACGCAAAAACCTGGGAAGACTGCCAGCTGCTGTACCTGTGCTCGCCACACAATCCCACGGGCGCGGTGATTCCCGAAACAACCCTGGCGCAGCTCATGGAACTGGCGCACCGGCACGACTTCGTCATCGCGGCGGACGAGTGCTATTCGGAAATCTATTTCAATGAAGACGAGCCTCCCGTAGGCCTTCTGCAGGCTGCCGCCAATGTGGGCAATGACAGTTATTCACGCTGCGTGGTCTTCCACAGCCTGTCCAAGCGTTCCAACGCACCCGGACTGCGCTCGGGCTTCGTCGCCGGCGACCGGGAAGTTCTCGGGCAGTTCCTGCGCTACCGCACCTATCACGGCTGCGCCATGCCGCCCCACCACCAGGCCGCCAGCATCATGGCCTGGCAGGATGAAAAACATGTGGAGGAAAGCCGCCGCGCCTACCAGGAAAAGTTTGCCGCGGTGCTGGGTATCCTCGACGGGCAGCTGACAGTGCGGCAGCCCGAGGCCGGCTTCTACCTGTGGGCACAGACGCCCGGTTCGGATACGGAATTTGCCCGCCAGCTGTATGACCGGCAAAACGTGACCGTCCTGCCAGGTAGCTACCTTTCCCGCGAAGCCGATGGCATCAATCCGGGCGAGGACCATGTGCGCATGGCCCTGGTCGCCCCCATGGACAAATGTATCGATGCCGCCAACCGAATCAGACAACTTATCGAATCTTACTACTGAGGAAACAATCACCATGAGCGACATGCAGAACATTATCGAAGAAGCCTTTGAGCGGCGTGCGGACATCACGCCCCGCACCGTGGATACCCTGGTACGCGATGCCGTCATGGAAACAATCGAGCGGATCGACGCAGGCACCCTGCGCGTGGCTCAGCCCACGGACAATGGCTGGAAGGTCAATGAGTGGGTAAAGAAGGCCGTGCTGCTCTCTTTCCGCATCAACGACAACGAATTCATGAAGGGCGGCTTCACCAACTACTATGACAAGGTGCCCTCCAAGTACGCGGACTACAACGCCCGGGAGTTCCGCGAAAGCGGCGTGCGCGTGGTGCCACCGGCATCCGTGCGCAAGGGCGCCTATATCGCCCCGTCCTGTGTGCTCATGCCTTCCTACGTGAACATCGGCGCCTACGTGGACTCCGGCACCATGGTGGACACCTGGGCCACCGTGGGTTCCTGCGCGCAGATCGGCAAGAACGTGCACCTGTCGGGTGGCGTAGGCATCGGCGGCGTACTCGAACCCCTGCAGGCCGCCCCTACCATCATCGAGGACAACTGCTTCATCGGTGCGCGCTCGGAAGTGGTCGAAGGTGTCATCGTGGAAAAAGGCTCGGTCATTTCCATGGGCGTCTACATTGGCCAGTCCACCCGCATCTATGACCGAGAGAACGATGAAGTGCTGTATGGCCGCGTACCCGCCGGTTCTGTGGTGGTATCCGGCAATCTGCCTTCCAAAGACGGCAAATACAGCCTTTACTGCGCGGTCATCGTCAAGCGCGTGGATGAGAAGACCCTCAGCAAGGTGGGCATCAACGAGCTGTTGCGGGATATCTGATGATCGAGGTCTACGGCATTCCCAACTGCGACACCATGAAGAAGGCCCGCAAGTGGCTGTCGGATCATGGCATCGACTACCTTTTCCATGACTACAAGAAAGAAGGCGTGGATGAAACCCGCCTGCGCGAGTGGGCGGACAAGGTCGGCTGGGAAATCCTGCTCAACCGCCGCGGCATGATGTGGCGCAAGCTCACACAGGAGCAACGGGACAACATCGATGAAGCCAGCGCCCTCGGGCTGATGCTGGAGACCTCTTCCATCATCAAGCGTCCCGTGCTCATCACCGAAGACGGGCATATCGAAGTCGGTTTTTCCGAAAAAAACTACACGGAGCTGTTTGAAAAATGAAGAATAAACTCTTTCTGGCTGTCCTGCTGGCAGCCATGTCCTCCAGCCTGGCAACCGCCGGGGAAAGCGATGAAAAATGGTACCAGTACGATCACCTGTACGCTCAGATAGGCACCTATGTCCACTACTCCTCCAGCAAGGATCATGACGGCCCCAATCTTTTCGGCGCACTGGAAGCGCAGAAATCCAACGGCTGGCTCTATGGTCTGGCTATGTTCGACAATTCCTTCGGCCAGTTTTCCCAGTATCTTTATGGTGGCAAGACCTGGAATTTCCCCGATGACTGGCAGCACTTCCATTTCAAACTGACTGCCGGGGTAATTCATGGATACAAGGAACCCTGGGACGACAAGATACCCTTCAACAGCAGCAACGGCTGGGCGCCAGGCATAATTCCCAGCCTCGGCTACAAGAAGAATGGCTTTGGCGGCGATGTCATCCTTCTCGGCAATTCCGCAGTCCTGTTCACCGTGGGTATGGATTTCTGATGTCAGAAACCCTGAAACTGGCCAGAGACCTGATCAGCCGCCCCTCGGTCACGCCTGAAGACGAGGGCTGCCAGGCACTGATGATGGACAGGCTCAAGCCTCTGGGTTTTGCGCTGGAGCCCCTGAATTTCGGCGACACACAGAACTTCTGGGCCAGGCACGGTGACGAGGCGCCTCTGTTCTGCTTTGCCGGGCATACGGATGTCGTTCCGCCAGGACCGGAGGATGCCTGGGATTCACCGCCTTTCGAACCGACCATCCGTGATGGTCTGCTGTATGGTCGTGGTGCAGCGGACATGAAAGGTTCTCTCGCCGCTATGATCACCGCCACCGAGGCCTTTGTCGGAAAATATCCCGATCACAAGGGCTCCATCGCCTATCTCATCACCAGCGACGAGGAAGGCCCGGCAACCAATGGCACCGTGAAGGTCATCGAAACCCTGGAGGCCCGGAACGAGAAAATCGACTGGTGCCTGGTGGGAGAGCCCTCTTCCACCAACAGGCTGGCCGATGTGGTCAAGAACGGCCGCCGCGGTTCTCATGGATGCCGTCTTGTAGTGAAAGGGGTACAGGGTCATGTAGCCTATCCACACCTAGCGAGAAACCCGGTGCATGAAGCCCTGCCTGCACTGGCCGAGCTGGCAGCCACCGAGTGGGACCAGGGCAACAACTTCTTTCCGCCCACCACTTTCCAGATCTCCAACATTAACGCAGGCACCGGAGCGACCAATGTCATCCCCGGCGAGCTGGAAGTCGTGTTCAATTTCCGCTTCTCCACAGAAACCACACACGAGGAACTGGAGCAGCGGGTGGAAGCGATTCTCGACCGCCACGGCCTGGATTACGATATCGAATGGACTTTGTCCGGTCCCCCTTTCCTCACCGCAGAAGGCGCATTGCTGGATGCGGCGCAGCAGGCCATACAGGATGTGATGGGCTACGGCACGGAACTGTCCACCTCAGGAGGCACTTCCGACGGGCGTTTCATCGCACCAACCGGCGCCCAGGTGCTGGAACTGGGTCCCTTGAATGCCACCATCCACAAAGTCAATGAATGCGTTGGCGTGGATGACCTGAACAACCTTTCGAAAATCTATCTCCGCCTCATGGAACTGTTGCTGACCTGAAGAACGCGCCTGTATTACAGCCAGTCTGTAAGCTTGACGCCTACGCCAAAGCTGTTGACGTTTTCATTGTAGTCGATGAGGCTTTCACCATAGCCGTTGAACCACTGCACATAACCACGCAGGCGTCCGTGAATGGGGAAGCTCCAGTCCAGTTGGGCAGCACCACGGTTCACGTCGAAATCCAGGTTATTACGGAACATGAGACCGAACTCGTGCGCACCCCACCTGTAGGCCCCCTGAAATTCGAAGTTCCCCAGGTAATCCTCGATGTCCGGATTGTCGTCGTTCTTCTTGTTTTCCCTGATGCGGTACCAGGGCTGAACGGCAAAGGCCAGGTTGCCGCTTTCGAACACGAAACGCGCATAGACTCGGTTCCAGCTGCGGGAGAGGCTGCCTGACCGTCCGTTCGACTGGTGAACGATGCCGATATCGTTCAGTACGTTTCTCATGCCCAGAAACTCAAAGTCATTATAGAACCTCAACCGTAACTACTCACCCCTAAGATGAGTACAAGCCTGCCTC
>NZ_JBHNMF010000191.1:0-5908 GCF_048562965.1 Thiolapillus sp.
GTGGCGGCGGCGCCCGCAATGCCACCTGGATGGCCATGCGGCAGCGCCTGCTACATTGCCCCGTACTGCCCGCCAGGCACCTGCAAGCAGCTTACGGCGCTGCTCTGATTGCGCGTCGGGGCCTGCTTCAGACAAAAACCGGGCAATGAACTGAGCCGGCGGGTCCGGGAGGAAACCATATACGGGTCAATAAAAAAGCGCCCCCGGTTTCGGAGGCGCTTTCCTTGCCCAGCATGCCTTGCGACTCAGGCGGACAGCCTGTCCAGGTCCCGGCTGCACTTGAGGCTGAGGGCGAATTCCACATCCGTTCCTTCCGGATAGACCTGGGCCACGATCCAGATCTGGCTGAGCTTGTCACTCATGCCTGTGAGCGCCTTGAGCGCATAGCGCGTACGGTCTTCATCGAAAAAGGCAAACGGCTCATCCAGGAAAGCAAACTGATCGCCGTGCACACGGCGGGTCAGCAGTTTTTCGGACAATGCCAGACGCAACGCCAGCATGATCTGGCGCTGGGTGCCACTCGAAACCTCGTCCAGATCCATGAAATCGCGCTTGTCACTGGAGAACACCCGCACGGTCAGATCTAGATCGATACGCAGGTGCTCATAGCGCCCCTGGGTGAACACCGGCAGGGTTCTGGCCACCAGGTCACGAATATCGCGGTTGAAGTTGCTGGACACGAAACCGGAAGCGCCTTCCAGCAATTCAATGGCTTTCAGGCGTTTTTCCTTCTTGCCCTGAATCTCCATGATCTTCTGCTTCAGGCTCTCGGTGACTTCTGTCAGGCGTGCCACCTGGCGCACGCGCTCCAGTTCCCGGTCCACTTCCTGGCCCAAGGCCCAGAACTTCTCTTCCTTGCTGTTGATCTGCGAACGCAGCCAGTGTGACTCGGCCTCGACATAAGTGCGCACTTCAGCAATATCCGCCACCACGTCATCGACTTTTGAAAGCAGTGCGGCAAAGGCACTTTCCTCTGGACGGACCGGCTCATCCACTGCCGGAATGGTCATTTGCTCCTCACCTGCCTCGCTGAATTCAGGCTCTGGCTTCGAAGCGGCCTCTTCCTTTTCAGATGCCGTTTCCCCGACGAAGGGCGTTACTGCGCGGGCCTTCTCGAGCGCGTCGCTGAATACCCGCGAATCATCCGCAAGAGTCCGCGCCCGGGAAGCATGTTGCGCGGAGCGAATCCAGAACAGCAGCATCAGTACGGCAAAACCAATACCGGCGTATCCAATATAGGGTATCCAGGCATCCTGCCAGTTGGGCAGCTTTTGCTGCAGCATCTGCAACAGCTGCTGCGACTGGGCCATGTCCGGCTTCTTTGCCAGCAGGAACCACGCTCCACCGGCTATCAGCGCCAGCACAAAACTGATAAAACGCCAGAAACGGGCGCGGCCGCGCTTGCCCCGCGCACGTTTGAGCAGGGGCTGATTCTGGACATAGACATCGGCGGCGGCTTCCAGATTTTCCACCACCGATTTGTTGGCGTTGATCTCCGCCTCCAGTTCGTTTTTCCCATCTTCGAGCTGCATCAGGTAGCCTTCCTGGAAATCCAGCTCTTCCAGCTCCTGATTCAGGGCTTCTGCCTCGGCTTCCAGTTCTTCTGTCATCTCATCGAACTGGGCGATCTCATCCTCGAAGCCAGCGGCCACGTATTCCAGCGGCGCTACGCCTGCCATGGTCTTGACCGCCACGCTGTGAGGATGGGGCGTCGTGATCTCCCGCTGGGCAAGATAAAAGGATTCGACGAATTCATCGAATTCATAACCCAGAATCTCGAACAGGCGATCGGCCACTCCCGAAACGCCCCGGGCGATGGGGTTGTCGATATCATCGGCCTTGCTGAGTCGCGCGCTGTGACTGCCATCGAGATCGAGGAAGCGGGACAGCTGATAGGCTACGCCATCCACGGTAAAATCCAGGGTCACGGCACAATGATGCTCGCCCCAGCGCAGTACCTTGTCCAGATCATCGGGGCCGAGAGAAAACGTGCGCCCGAACAGGGCAAAACACACCGTCTCCCCGATAGTGCTCTTGCCTGACTCATTCTCGCCACTGATGGCGATGATGCCTTTTTCCGGCAGATCCTGAAGATCCAGCTCCGCATATTTCAGAACATTCGTTGCCTTGACTGCATTGATAATCATGCCAGACCCTCTTCTTCGAGTTGACGCAGACGCGTGAGGGCCATTTCCATGGCCTCGCGGTAGGCCGCTTCATCAAATTCCTCACCGGAATTCTGTCGACGCTCGAATTCTGCCGCACAGTAGGCGGCGAATTCTTCGGAAATTGCTGTCTGACGTTGTGCCGGATGGGGAGCCAGCTCTGTATCCAAAGACATAATCTTGTCCCTTCAGCTTAACAGATAAAGATACCTGCATATCATTAATATCAATGGGTTATGAACTATATATAACCTGGTTTCAAACAGTTTATAGCTTTCGGAAATAGACGGACTGAGTCGGGATATCCACTTCCTGAACCTGCAACCTGATCCGCTGATCAGGCTGCATGTCATCACTTCGCCGGATACGGCTTTCCAGCGCCAATTGAGGAATCATAACAACCGCCTTGCGTTCTTCCAATGCCATTATCACAGCTTCACCCTGCCAGTCGCCCTGTTCCTTGAGCCAGATCAGTTTCCAGTGCAAATTGGACAGACGCTCAGAGCGACGGATGACACCTGTTACCGCACTGGCGGCCGCCATGTGTTCACCGACCTTGTCCAGAGGCGTATTGCCCGTGACGAAGGCCCGCAATTGCTGGTGCACCAGCAGATCCGCATAACGGCGCAGGGGGCTGGTGGCTCTGGCATAATAGTCCAGCCCCAGGCCAAAATGCCGCCCGGCGCTCAATGCCGCATTGCTGGGCTTGAACAGGCGCCGGTAGGCATAGGCTTCAGACATGCTCTGGGGCTGGCGTATTTCTGAAGGTTCAGGCTGAACCGCATAGGGAATCACGACATCATGCTGCTCGGCAAAGCGGGCGGCAGCTTCTCCTGCCATGAGCATGGCATCGGTCACCATTTGCCGGGATGCCAGTCGTGGCAGAGGCTTGATCACGATTTCGTCACCGATCACCCGCACACTGACTTCCGGCAGGTTGATCTCGGCGGCATTCCGCGCCAGGCGTGCTGCCCGGTAGGTTTTGGTGAGCTCATGCAGGGCAACGAATTCAGGCGCCTGCAAGCGCTGTTCCGCCTGCTCATAGCTGATTCGCGTCACACGAACCCGGCTGGGCACGATCTCAATATCGGTGACTTCCGATTCCGCGTTGAGGCGGAAACCGAATGACAGTGCCACCGATTCTTCCTGCAGGCCCAGCCCGAGCTGATCTGTCACTGCCGGTGGCAGCATCTGCACCATTTTTTCGGGAAGATACAGGTTGGCGCTGCGGTCACGGGCCGCCAGATCCAGGTGGCTGTCGGGACGCACCAGGGCCGCCACATCGGCCACGTGCACCCAAATGCGGTCACCATCGATACTGATGGCATCGTCCGGATCCGTGTTGCCCTCGTCATCGATGGCCCAGGATTGCAGGTGGGTCAGATCCTTGCGCGCTTCTTCAGCAAGCACAGGCACAGCCAGCCCGGGGGATTCAATAGCAGCGCCCTGTCGCAACGGCCAGGGGTTGAAGCGTGCCGGCCAGTAACCGCAACGCAACAGAAAGCCGTGCGCGCTCTCCGGCGTTTCTGCAATATTCAGGGCACTCAGCACACAGCTCTTGGCGGTTTTTCCCAGCGCCACCCGTTCGACCTCGCCCAGGCGGTTGAAATCCTGCTCCTCCAGACTGCCCTGCTGCACACGTTTGAGGAAAGCTGCCCACGCCTTCTGCTCCGCTTCCTTGTGCGCCCGCTGTTCACGCTCGGCTTCCACGTCCTTTTCCTTGCGCGCACGCAGGTTGCGCACGGATCCTTCGAAATACAGGCCATCCCTGAGCACCAGCCAGGTCTGCCAGGCGGTAGCTGGCGTGAATTCACCGTAGACCAGCTCGGCGACTTCCTCCAGACTGGCCGTTTCCCCCTGGAGCAGTTCCCAAGCTTCCTCGACGTTGCCACCCTCTGCTTTCAGCGCGCCCAGATCCCTGACCGGGCCGGGATGCAGCAGGGAGATATCCTTTTCCCGGACGCGCTTGGTCTTGCCGTCTTCGAAACGGATTTCTATCTTGTCGGCCACGGATTCCGCGATGGCGGGACGGATCTTGTACAGCACCAGGCTGCCAGCGTGAATTCTTGCTTCAGTCACAGGTAAGCATCAGAAGTAGTCAATGGCGCAATGATACCTGTTTGTCTTCCCCGGGGGAGCAAAACCTGAGCAGACAGGAAAAACACAGGGTTGTTCACCAGCGCGATTCGGTACAATCTGTGGCATCACTGCCTGAACAGACGAACCACCATGAACCTGAACGATTTTGTGCAAACACTTCATTTGGAACAAGCCCCTGCAGAAGCGGATTGCGCGCTCACCGCACCCGCCGCTTTGGGGCTCATCAGGGTACAGGGAGAAGATGCCCGGGATTTTCTTCAGGGACAGCTCACCAACGACATCAACAGGGTCACCCCCGATGAGGCACAGCTCAGCGCCTGGTGTACCCCGAAAGGACGCATGCTGGCGCTGATGCTCATCTTTCAGCGCGGCGATGATCTCTACCTGCAGTTGCCTGCCGAACGCATTGAAGCGGTACTGAAACGGCTGCGCATGTTCGTCCTGCGCTCAAAGGTGACACTGGATGATGCCAGCAACGAACTTGCTGTGCTGGCGCTGGGCGGCCACTGCATCGATGAATTGCTCGGCAGTATTCCTGAAACTGACTTCGCCAGCGGACAGGCAGAAGAGCTGACCGTCATCCGCTTCCCCGGGGAAGTGCCCAGGGTACAGATCATCGGCGACATCCAGGCCATTTCCACATTTCACGAAAGGACAGGCACACGCGCCACAGCGGTCAGCAGCGTCTGGTGGACGGCACAGAATATCCGCAGCGGCATTCCTTCCGTGTACGACGCCACCGCCGAGGCTTTCATTCCCCAAATACTCAACCTGGACATACTGGGAGGCATCAGTTTCACCAAAGGCTGCTACACGGGCCAGGAAGTGGTGGCGCGCATGAAATACTTGGGCCAGCTCAAACGCCGCATGTACCTGGCGCGCTTCGACGGCGACATAACACCTCAGCCCGGTGACAGCCTGTTTTCACCCCAGAGCAAGTCGGCACAGGGTGCGGGAAAGATCGTCGATGTCGTGCCTTCGTCACAGGGCGGCTGGGAGGTGCTGGTCGTGGCCCAGATCGACATTGCGGAAACAGGCGATCTGCATCTGGGTGACGCGGCCGGTCTTCGACTGGAACTTTTGCCTCCACCCTATGGTCTGGAAACCCCGGAATGATGCCGGTAAAGTGAACCCCGTTCTTGACACTGATGAAACCCCTCATGCACCATGCCAGGCATGAAATCAAAAGGGAGCAGTAGTGCAATGATCTTTCGGCAAGCCATTCTTTTCCTTGGCCTGACAGCAGGAACCTCTGCCTTCGCCAGCTGCCCCTTTGGGACAGACTGCAAGCCGCCTCCCTACGAGGCCAAGCCCGAAGCCCCTGCCGGCGCCAGCGCAGGCGGCGCCTATGCTCCCCGTTTCCAGCCCGGGTATGGCGCTGTCAACTCTGCTCCCTATCAGCCATCCAATCAGGCAGGCAATGTATATTCCGCACACGTCTATGGCCTTCCACCCTGCGATCCCAATGCGAAACCACCGGAAACCAAACCAGTCGTGCCCGTTATTCCTGAAGAAAAACCGCCGGGTAACTACTCACCCCTATCAGCATAGAGCTGTCCCGAAAAGGCCATTTGAATGGCGACCAGCGGATTGTATCCCTGATTTGCCATGGTCTGCAGGTAACTGGAGATGCGGCAATAGGC
>NZ_JBHNMF010000192.1:0-5847 GCF_048562965.1 Thiolapillus sp.
GTGTTGGGTCAATAGCATAGACTCGGCGTACTATGATGTCAAGCCTCTACAGACATGAAAAAGCGATTGTAGATCCATGGAGGCAGGCTTGTACTCATCTTAGGGGTGAGTAGTTACACCGAAACAGGCCGTTTTACGCATTTCCGTCACGATGAAGCCGACCCGGCAAGCCTGCCGGGGGGCAAGGTGCTGGCCCTGTTCGAGGATGCCGATCATACCGTCTGGGTGGGAACCAACCGGGGGCTAGCGAGATTCGACCCGGAGCGCATGGCTTTCGACAGCTACCAACACAGTGCTTCCAGTGAGCACAGTCTGAGTGATGACGATGTGCGGGCAATCTATGAAGACCACCAGGGACGGTTTTGGGTAGGTACCGCCAACGGCGGACTCAACCTGATGGACCGCAAACGCGGCACCTTCAGGCGCGTTGAACATGATCCGGAAAATCCACAAAGCCTGGGCTCGAACTGGGTACGTTCTTTGCTCCAGGACCGTGAAGGAACACTCTGGGTCGCCACGGATGCGGGGCTTAACGAGTTGCGTCCCGAGACAGGTGGTTTTGTGCGCTATATGCACGATCCCCTGGATCCTGTGAGTATCAGCAACAATCAGGTATCCACCTTGTTCCAGGACCGTGGCAATGTGCTCTGGGTGGGAACGTTCAGGGGGCTCAACAAATGGAATTACGTGAGTGATGCCTTTACCTATCTGCATGTCAGGAATGGTGCGGCACTTGCATCGGACGGCAAGGTCTTTACCTCGCTGGCTGAAGATGACGAAGAGCATGTGTGGGTCGGTTCCTACGGAAACGGGTTGCTCCGGGTAAATACAGAGACGGGTGAAAGCGAAAACTTCCGCCACGAAGATACGGATGACCGCAGCCTGAGCGACGATCGCATCATGAGTCTGTTTGCCGACAACGATGGCAGCCTTTGGGTCGGCACCTTTGGCCAGGGTCTCAATCACCTGGATCCGGCGACGGGCCAGTTCCGGCATTTCCGTCACGAAGACCAGGTTACAGGCAGTATCAGTTCCAACGCGATTACGTCCATTTTTCGGGACAGGCAGGGCATCCTCTGGATCGGCACCTATGGCGGTGGACTCAACCGCCTCGATCCTGAAAGCCAGACATTCAAGCCCTATCGGCATGATCCCGGAGATGACAGAAGCATCAGCAGTGATCGTGTTCTGGCTGTCTACTAGGACCGCTACAACGTGCTGTGGATAGGTACGGAAAATGGGGGGCTCAACCGGTTCGATCCGGTGACGGATTCTTTCCTGCACTACCGCAACGAGCCCGGCAATATGAACAGCCTGTCCAGTGATGCTGCCTGGAATATCACCGAAGGCAAGGACGGCTCCCTGTGGGTTGCGACCATGGGTGGTGGTCTGAACCGCTGGTATCTGGCCGACAGAAAGGCCGGTCGTGAGGTTTTTCACAAGTACCAGAAAGCCCAGGGACTGCAAAGCAACACCATCTATGCCGTGCTGGAAGACCGGGAGGGATTTCTGTGGCTGAGCAGCAACCGGGGACTTTCACGGCTTGACCCCAGTGATGGTAGTCTGAGCAACTATGACCGCTTCAACGGTTTGAAAGGCGATGAATTCAATGCCGGTGCGTATCTGAAAACCCGGGCCGGACAACTGTATTTTGGCAGCGCGGAAGGTGTGCTTACCTTCAGCCCGGAACTGCTGACGAAAAACCAGCATCCGCCGGATATCGTATTGTCAGTGCGTTCCAGAGAGAAACTGCTGGCGTCGGTGAGCAGTAACGACACCCTCGTGCCGGAAAAACTGGTGTTCGCATATGATGATGACTACATCGATTTCAGCTTTACAGCGCTGGATTTTGCCTCACCGCACATGAACCAGTACCGCTATATCCTGAAAGGCTTCGATAAGGACTGGAACACAGTGCGCAAACAGCGTTCCGTTACCTACACCAACCTGCCGGCCGGGCAGTATGTCTTCAAGGTCAAGGCCAGCAACAACGATGGTGTCTGGAACGAGACGGGCGCAGCCCTGCCTTTTTCGGTGAAACCGGCTCCCTGGCTGTCCCCCGGTGCTTTTGCAATCTATGCCCTGTTGCTGGGCGGACTGATCTACAGCTACAAGAAGGCACAGGACAGAAAGCAGAAACTTGCGCAGCAATACAGCGCAAAACTGGAAGCGCAGGTGGAAGACAGAACCCAGGAGCTGTATGAACGCAACCAGCAATTGAGCCACCTCAATGAAATGCTCAAGGAAATGAGCGTGACAGACTCGCTCACCGGGCTGAAAAACCGGCGCTATCTCTATGAATTCATCGAGCCGAGAGTGGCTGCGGTTAACCGCCGTGTCGAGGACACGCAGAAAGACCGGGTGGTCTCCGGGAAAATCGATATCACGCCTTCCATCTTCTTCGTCATGATCGACCTGGATGGCTTCAAGCCCATCAACGATGCCTACGGCCATGCAGCGGGAGATCAGGTGCTGATGCAGGTGAGGGACGTACTGCGGGCTTCCTGCCGCGATTCCGATGTCATCATTCGCTGGGGCGGCGATGAGTTCCTGGTGGTTGGAGAAAACAACAATATACACGCGGCGGAGCGCCTGGCCGAGCGCATTCGCCGGAATCTTGCAGAATTCCAGTACCAGGTGGGTGAGGGACATACCGTCACATTGTCAGGCTCCATCGGTTTTTCCATGTATCCCTTCTCCGTCCATGGCAAGGCCGACCAGATGTCCTGGGAGCAGGTGATTGCCATTGCCGATGATGCAAGCCTACACAGCGAAAAAGAATGGCCGCAATGCCTGGGTAGGCGTGTACGGTACGCGAAAGAGTTCCTGGGAAGACTTCGCTTCGGCCAATGTCGATCTGGTTTCTCTTGCCGCCAGAGGACATATCTTGCTGACCACCTCGCTGGTCTCGTTGAGCGAGGCCGTGGAGGCGAAGCAGCAGAAGAAGCTGCAGAAGCCGGCTGTCTGAGGGAAACCCGCCTGAACGACAGAACTCACCCGCGCTTTCCGGTGTTTTGTATTTTTCCTGCCCGAAGCCGTGCGTAAATCAAATCAACCGCTTGCAGGCGGATTCGGGTTCAAATCCTTCCGCGGATACCTTTTTCCTTGTCAGCGAAAATTGCCACAGGATAGAATACCGCTCTTGTGGGGAATATCGCTGTCGATGTTTCTGTGTGAACTGTGGAGTGAGTGATGATTCAGGGTAGTATGGTAGCGCTGGTGACACCGATGGCGGCGGATGGTTCTGTCGACCGGGACGCGCTGTACAAACTGCTGGACTGGCACGTGGATCAGGGGACGAGCGCTATCGTTTCCATGGGTACCACGGGGGAATCGGCCACACTCGACGAGCAGGAACACTGCGGGGTGATCCGCCTTACCGTAGAGCATATTGCGGGCCGCATTCCCGTCGTGGCCGGTACCGGCGCCAACTCCACCACCGAAGCCATCAGCCTTACCCGCTGTGCTGCCCAGGCAGGTGCGGATGCCTGCCTGCTGGTGACCCCCTATTACAACAAGCCCACCCAGGAAGGCCTGTATCTGCATTACAAGGCCATTGCCGAAGCCGTGGACATCCCCCAGATTCTGTACAATGTGCCCGGCCGGACCGCCTGTGACATGCTGCCAGAAACCGTGGGTCGCCTGTCCCGGGTGAACAATATCGTCGGAGTGAAGGAAGCTACCGGCGACCTGGATCGTGTGGCTGCCATCCGCTCCCTTACCGGGGACGATTTTGCCCTCTACAGCGGTGACGATGCCACAGGATGCGAGTTCATGCTGCTTGGTGGCAACGGGGTCATCTCTGTCACCACCAATGTTGCGCCCGCGGCCATGGCCAAGCTGTGTGAAGCCGCGCTCAGGGGAGATCGTGCGGCTGCCGGGGCCATCGACGCTGAACTGGCGAGCCTGCATCGCGACCTGTTCCTGGAGTCCAATCCCATACCGGTCAAATGGGCGCTGGCGGAAATGGGTATGATTCAAAAAGGTATCCGTCTGCCGCTTACCTGGCTGTCTGCAGAATATCACCAACCTTTGCGCCAGGCCCTGAGCCAGGCCGGGCTCATTTGAGCGACCGTTTAGCCATCCTGAATGATGGCTGGGAAAACAAGTCTATGAATGTCAGTATCAAGCGCCTTCTCATCCTGCTTTTGCCCTTGTTCATCCTGGGCGGATGCAGTTCCAACGGTTTGGACAAGGTACTCCCTGACAAGCAGGTGGAATACAAGCGGGAAGTGATTGCTGACAAGCACCTGGAGGTGCCTCCCGATCTTACTTCCAGCCGCATCGAGAACCGTATTCCCGGGCTGGAAGGTGGCACCACGACCTATTCCGAGTATTCCGGCGTGCGCAAAAACGTGGGGGGCAGCCTGCGTTCCATGGGGAAGGAAGTCCTGCCGGAGAACCCCGACATCAAGGTGGAGCGTGAAGGCGAAGACCGCTGGCTGGTGATCAAGGCACCCGCCGATGCGGTGTGGGACAAGCTGCTTGATTTCTGGCAGGAGAACGGCATCCTGCTCGACCAGCAGGACCCCACCATAGGCGTCATGGAAACCACCTGGCTGGAGAACAAGGCCAACGTCAGCAGCGGTTTCATTACTGATTTCATCCAGGGCTTTTTCGAAGGCGCCTATGATGCCGGCATCCGCGACCGCTTCCGGATTCGTCTGGAGCGCGGCGAAGAGCCTGGCACCACCGAACTGTATCTCGTGCATTTCGGCATGGAACAGGATTTCGTGACCGGCGCCACCAATGAGGAAGACCAGATCTACTGGAAAATCCGCCCCCGTGACCCCGGACTCGAAGCCATCATGCTCAACAAGCTCATGGTGTACATGGGGCTGGCCGAAGAAGAAGCCAAGGCGAGACTGGCAGCGGCCAAAGAGATGAAGGGCGTACAGTCACGCCTGGTCAAGGGAGGAGATGGCGTGGCTCTGCTGGTTTCCGAGCCTTTCTCCAAGGCCTGGCGCCTGACCGGCCTGGCGCTGGATCGCGTCGGCTTCGTGGTCGAAGACCGCAACCGTTCACGCGGTATCTATTATGTGCGCTACAACGATCCCATGAAGGGGAGCGAAAAGGGCGGCTGGCTGTCTAAGCTGGCGTTCTGGCGCAGCAATGAGAAAGTGGACGAGGCGGCCCTGTATCAGGTGCGGGTAGAATCTGCGGATGATGGCAGCCGAGTCACGGTACTGGATGATCAGGGCAAGGCGCTCACATCGGATACCGATCTGCGCATACTGACGCTGATCAAGGAACAGCTCAAGTAGCACTCGCCGGCAGCTGTTTCCTGTCGTGTTGAAGTTTGCATCCCTGGGGAGCGGCAGCCGTGGCAATGCCACGCTGATTCAGGCAGGTGATACATGCCTGCTGCTGGACAGCGGTTTTTCCCTGCGAGAACTGCAGCAGCGTCTCGCCCGCCTCGAGCTGACGCCGGATGATCTCGATGCGGTGCTGGTAACCCACGAGCACGGTGATCACATCAAGGGGGTGGGTCCCCTGGCGCGGAAATACAGAATGCCCGTGTGGATGACGCACGGCACCTGGCGGAATGCCAACTGTGGTGACATTCCTGAACTGCAGCTGTTCGGCTCCCATACACCACCCTTCAGTATCGGTGATATCGAAGTGGCGCCTTTCGCGGTGCCGCATGATGCGCGGGAACCCACACAGTTCACCTTTTCCTATCGGAAGCTGAAACTCGGGATACTGACCGATGCCGGCAGCTTCACACCCCCGCTGCCAGCCATGGAGAGCGAAGCGAAGGCTGGTAGACCCCAGTAGCCGCGAGGCCGCACTGTTTTCCCGGCGTGCCTTGCGCCAGAGGGAAAACAAAGTAGGCCTCCGAACGCG
>NZ_JBHNMF010000193.1:0-5810 GCF_048562965.1 Thiolapillus sp.
AGTTCACCTATGGACTGGGAGTGTACCGGCAGATGGTACGCCACGGTGAGAATACGTCTGCCGAGCTGGAGAACATGCTTTGCCTGTTGCTGCAGCTCGCCAGGGCGCAGGAAAAGGGCGAAGCGGTACCCCTGAGGAAACTCCTGCACTGCAGTTCCGATGCCGAGCATTTGCTGATCCGGCTGCGCGAACGTCATCTGGTGGAATGTAACGAGAAAGGACGCTGGCTGCTGGCGAGGGACAGCCATGATGTGACGCTGTATGAACTCTATCTGGCGGCGGATCACCGCTTGCCTGTTTCCTCCGAGCCGGCCTGGCCCAGCAATCCGGCGCTGCAGTCGCTGTACCAGAAGGTAGACACTTCCATTGCCGAAATTCTGGGTGACAGCCTGCAGTCCCTGAAAAAATCGGCCTGAACGGGAATTTCCTAGCCGAATATGGAAGAAGCTATTTCTCGGTTCCCGGTTTTTTGTTTGTCTCTTTTTTTGTCATGCGCTGTTCCTGCATGGCCCTGACGGTCTTGCGCTGTTCCTTCAGTTTGGAGGACAGGTCGATAGCATCGAGGTAGGGGACCACACCCTGGGCGCGTATGATCTCACGGCCCCGCTTGGACAGGGCGAAGCTGATGAAGCGTTTGATTTCCTTCAGTTGGGGATTGTTGCGGCTCATGTAGGTAATGTAGAGCGGACGGTAGAGCAGGTAGTGACCGGATTTTATGTTTTCATAATTGGGAGCCTTGCCTTCCAGGGCCAGGAGTTTGACGTCACGCTTGCTGGCGCTTGAGATGCCGGAAATGCCGATGGCGTTGGGGTTTTTCACAACGGCTTTTTCCAGGGGTCCCGATGAGGGGAATTCGGCAGTTCCCTTGAACTCCTGGTCAGGGTTGCCCCAGACCAGTTGCCGCAGGGTGAGTCCCACACCGGATATTTTTCCCTTGCGAACCAGCAGTTCTATGGGGGCGTCATTTCCTCCCAGTTCCTTCCAGTTGGTTATTTTCCCTTCATACAGTTCCTTTACCTGACGCAGGCTGATATTGGATACCGGATTGTCCTTGTTCACCATGACCACCAGTGCATCCCAGGCGACTGGTGTCATGCGCACGAAACGCTCTTCGGGAGCGCCGCTGATCTTGGGCCTGCAGGAGCCGCCGATCTCTACGCTGCGCTCTTTCACCCGGCGGATGCCCTTGGTGGCGCCGCCGCCTTCCAGCTCGAAATGCACACCGTAGATCCTTTCGTACTCGGCCGCCAGCTCTTTCATGAAAGCTTTCTTGGTGATACCGCAACCCGCCCAGTGCAGGGTCTTGCTGGCTTCAGTACCCTTGCCGCCGGCTGCCTTGCTGTCGGCAGCGTTGGCGCTGGAAACGGCCAGCAACAGTCCGAATAATGCGATCAGTGTGTATTTCACCAGTTTTTCTCCTGGGTAAGTGCTTCCGGAAACTTTTGAACAGACCGGCAACAGCACGGGGAGCTGTGCTGCCATCTGGGGCTGTCCGGTGCAGGGCATTGATTTGCCGCAGGTGTCCGGGCAAAGACTAGCGGCAACCGTGACAGGAAATCAAGGAACAATATCACGTTGCGGAACATCCTTGTATTGAAGCGAGGACTGCTTTACCTTTCTCCGTTCCCCTTAAATATTGCGTTTTACAGATCCGGCAGAGGTTTGTTCGTCATGAAGCAGGTTTTCAGATACACGGTTGCGGCCAGCATTGTTGTCATGTTGCTGCTGTATTTTTCGACCGCCTTCGCCCGGAGTGTGGATTTTTCATACCCCGATCTGGATGGAAACATACACAAGTTGTCGGATTACCGGGGAAAATGGGTCGTGGTGAACTATTGGGCAACCTGGTGTCCGCCCTGTCTGGAAGAACTGCCCGAGCTGGAAATCTTCCACGATGCCCACAAGGACAGGGATGCGCTGGTGCTGGGGCTGAACATGGAAGACATAGGACTGCAGAAACTGCGGGATTTTGTGGAAGAGCAGTTTCTGTCATATCCTGTCTTGCGGGTAGGCAGTCACCCGGATCTGCCTTTGGGGCGGGTTCCGGGTCTGCCAACCACTTTTCTGGTGTCACCGGAAGGGGAGGTGGTGGCACGTCAGGTCGGTCCTATCGATGGAAAAACTATCGAGGCTTTCATGTCGAATTACAAGCATTGAGGAGGAGTCAGGCGTATGAGGATATTGGCGCTATTTCTGTTGCTTTGTTCCGTTGGTGTGTCCGCCAGCCCCCGGGACCCGGAGCAGTATTTCTTCGACCAGTCTTTCGGTGATTTTTCGGAAGAACTGCAAACGGCCCGTGATCAGGGCAAGCAGGGCATACTCATCATGTTTGAGATGGATGAATGCCCTTTCTGCCACCGCATGAAGACCACGGTACTGAACCGGCCCGAGGTACAGGACTATTTCAGGAAGCATTTCCTGATTTTCAGTGTGGATATCGAGGGCGATATTGAAATCACTGATTTCCAGGGAAAACCAACGACCATGAAGGATTTTGCCTTCAAACAGTATCGTGTGCGAGCCACGCCGGTATTTCAGTTCTTCGATCTCCAGGGAAAGCCCATCAAGCGGGGCCGCTACACAGGTGCAACGAAAAATGCAGAAGAATTCATGCTGCTGGGCAAGTACATCGTAGAGAAGAAATACAGAGATACCAGCTTTACGAAATACAAGCGGCAGATGCCCCGGTGCTGAAATGGGCAGATTGCTGTTTCTGACAGGCGTGTTTCTTCTTTTTCCCGCGGTGCAGGCAGACCCCTTGCCCCAGCCCCTGAGCCTGAGTCAGGCGCTGCAGCTCGTGGATGAAGAACATCCCGCCATCAGGCAGGCAGTGGCCAGGGAAGCCGCCGCTGAAGCGGAGTTGCTCGCCGAGGAAAGTGATGATGATCTCTGGGTGACCCTGGAAGGGCGCCTGAAGTATCTGGAGCCGGCCGAGCTTTCCAATTTTCAGGACAACAATGACAGCCGGCTGGATCTCTGGGTGGAGAAACGCCTGTATGATTTCGGTTACACCGAAGCCCGCCAGGCCTCTGCCCGGGCATCACTGGATGCGGCGAAATGGAGCGGCCTGAACGAGCGTCAGCGCCAGCAGCTTCGCGTCATGCAGGCCTTTCTGGATGTGCTCCTCGCGGATCTGGAATATGTGCGTGACAACGAAGCCGTGGCCATTGCCTATGTACGCTTCGACCGCTTCAGGAACCAGGCGGAGCTGGGCAAACTTTCCGATGTGGATCTGCTGGAAAAGCAGGTGCTGTATGAAAAGATACTCAGCCGCCGCACAGCGACCGAAGCCCGGCAGCGCACTACCCGGTTGCGGCTGGCGCTGGCGCTGAACCGGCCGGGGGAAATTCCTGCTGACCTGGTGTCACCCCCGGCGCCTGATATGGATGCGGTACTGCCACCACAGGAAACGCTGGCCGAAAAGGTATTGCAGAACAACACCGGGCTCAGGGCACTGCGACAGAAGATTACCGCTGCGGAGCAGAAACTGGCCGCAGCAGGAAAGCGTTACGGGCCCGTGATCCGGGGAGAACTGGGTGCCCATGGCTACGCCCGTGAGACCCGTTCCACCGAGCCGTTCAGCGCCGCGCTCGTGCTGGAGATGTCACTGTACAGTGGTGGCCGCGATGATGCGGAAACAGCCAGGGCCAGAGCGGAACTGATGGAAAACCAGGCGCTGAAAGCCAAGCTGGAGCTTGAACTGCGGCAGCAGGTGCTGGAGTTGTGGCTGGAGCAGAACACCCTGCGGCGCAGGCTGAAGGAACTGCGGGCGCGGGAAGAATACCGGGATCTGTATCTTGATCGCAGCCGCACCCTGTATGAGCTGGAACGGACCTCGGATCTCGGAGACGCCATGGTACAGGTTTCTGCCGTCAGGCTGGAACTTGCCAAGCTGCAGTATCAGTGGATGCTGAATGACATGCGTCTCAAGGTGCTTACCGGCGAATGGTTATTACAATGAGAAGGGCAGGAAGGATGAGAATCATAGCGACAATGTTATTGCTGCTGAGCATGATGCAGGTGATGGCGGCCCAGGAGTACAGCGTCAACCTGAAACCCGGCAGGCAACTCACATTGGGCACTCTGGTATCCGGCGTTGTCCGGGAAGTAAAGGTACAGCCCGGACAGGTGGTGGCGCAGGGCGACGTGTTGCTGAAGCTGGATCAGCGTGAGTTCCGGGCGCAACTGAACCGGGCAAAGGCGCTGGTCGCCAGGGCCAACAGCCTGTTCGAAGAGGCAAAGCGGGAGGAAGAGCGCGCAGAGGAATTGTACGACAGAACGCTGCTTTCCGATCACGAACTGCAAAAGGCCCGCATCGGCCGGCTGGAGGCAGAATCGAGAAAATATGATGCCGGGGCGGATCTGGTGCAGGCGAAGCTGAATCTTGAGCGCTCAGCTATCACTGCGCCGGCAGATGGCAGAGTACTGGAAGTTCTGGCCTGGCCGGGGCAACTGTTGCAGAACAGCCTGGAAATTCAGCCTCTTGTCATCTTTGCCGCGACCGATACGCTGCAGTTTACCCTGCTGCTGCCGGGGCAATCCCGGGTAAGGGCGGTGCAGGTGTGGCGTGATGATGAATGGCGGAGTGTCTCCCGGTTCCGGCTCGTGCCGGTCAAGGGAGATGAAAGTAGCTGGCTGCTGCAGGGCTGGGTGGAAAGCCCTGATTTTGAAGTGGGAAAGAAAGTGAAGGTGCTGGTGGAATGAGTTGTGTGCGCTGTATCGTCTCCGGGCGCGTACAGGGCGTCTGGTTTCGTGAAACCACGCGCAGCCGCGCGCGGGAACTGGGACTGTCAGGCAGTGCGGTAAATCTTCCGGATGGCACCGTGGAAGTGATCGCCTGTGGCGATGAACCTGCCGTGAAAGCATTGCAGGACTGGCTGTGGACAGGCTCAACCCTTTCCCGGGTCGAGCAGGTTACCTGTGAAGAATTACCGAATCATGTGCCGTCCCCTGGCTTTCGTACCGGCTGAAATCCCGGCCGGATAGTTCCTCAGGGTGTGCCCTTGAGCTCGGGTGGCCGGAAACGGCTGTCGTTGCGTCCCAGACTGGGGCTGGTCGGGCGCTGCAGAAATGCGTTTCCCGAGGTTTGGGGATTGGAAAAAGGACGTGGCGCCCGGGTCGTGGGGCGAACCTGTTGCTGGGGAGCAGGCGGGGTACTCATGCCGGATTCGCTGCTGTATTCCGGTGGTGTGACCGGTGCAACTCCCTGTGCATGGCTGGGTTGGGTCACGGCTGGCTGTTGTGTGTAGGTCGGGGCTGCGGGTTGCTGCTCATAGGTTGGTGCAGCCGGCTGGGTGCCATAGCTGTTCCAGCCCGGGCTGGTGGCGGGTAATGGTGGATCGTACACAGGAGCCACGTTTCCCGAGAGGGGCTGGGGTGGATAGCCATAGGGCAGACTGTTGGTTCCTGTGCCGAAGGCATTGTTCATCATTTTTCCCGGGTTGAGGTTGAAGCCCGGTGTGGTGTAGGGGGTACTGCCATAGCCTGGAGGCGGGAAATAGCCCGGTTGAGGTAGTGCAGGCTGATAGACCGGAGGGGGATTTCTAGTGCCGGAAGGTACGAACCGCTGGGTGTTACCGGTATTGACCTGGCCGGGATATTCGCTGGTGGGCCGATAGGAACCCGGCACCGGCGGATAGGGTTCGGCAGCCTTCACCGCCAGTCCGCACAGCAGGATCGGCAGGGCAATGCCGCTGACAATGATTGGTTTGGATGTGACACCCATGGTTTCTACTCCTTTCCTTCTTGGGCTCTTCCCCAAATGGAGTGGGTAGATTATCGTAATCCCCTATGAGAGACAAAGACCTATA
>NZ_JBHNMF010000194.1:0-5789 GCF_048562965.1 Thiolapillus sp.
CTTTGTCCAAGGTAATTTCAACGGCCACTCTCACAAGATTATTTCTCATTTTCTCTCGAATGAAATTATAGACAAATACTGTAATTATTAGTTCCATTAAGAACGCAACACTACACTAGTTTGTTCTCAACGCCAGAATCTGCAGACCATTTCCTTCGAGCGACCAGCCCTGTCCGAAGCCCTTGATAAAACTGCCATTTTCGACATCTAACCGAAACAGCAGGAAATCGGGCAGGGAACGCAGCAGCTCCAGCGTTTTGCCGAACCGCGCTTGCATCTGCTGCAGGACCGGCTCGGCTTCTGCTTCCGGAACCCGGCGGGCTGTACACTGGAGTATGAGCCGCTGGCGAGCAAACAGGTTGCGGCTGTCCTGCTCACCGGCAATGAACATGAGGCTGGCCCGGGGCTGTTCCAGCAGATTTCGGGTGTGGCGGGCCAACTGGCTGATGTAGATGCAGACGCGCCCTGAATCATCCAGCACGAAGGGGGCATAGCTGATGTCCGGTTCGCCTTCCAGGGAGGTGGTCGCGATGAGGACGCTCTGAAAACCGGCACGGAAATCCTGTACCTGCTGCTGGAGGACTTTCGGATCCTGGTCCGGCATCAGTCTTCCGGGTCGTAGGCCAGGTTCTGGCCCAGCCATCTTTCCAGTACCTTTGGCTCCATGCCCTTTCGTTTAGCATAGTCTTCGAGCTGATCCCGATTGATCTTGCCTACTGCAAAGTAGCGGGACTGGGGATGAGAGAAATACAGGCCGCTGACCGCAGCAGTCGGCACCATGGCCTTGCTCTCCGTGAGCCAGATACCGGTGTTGGCCTCGGCGTCCAGCAGTTCCCAGAGCAGATCTTTTTCCGTGTGATCCGGGCTGGCAGGGTAGCCCATGGCCGGGCGTATGCCCTGGTATTTCTCCGCGATGCGCTCCTCGTTGGTGAGTGTTTCCTTACTCGCGTAGCCCCACAGCGCCCGGCGCAGCTGTTCGTGCAGCCATTCGGCCAAGGCCTCGGCCAGACGGTCGGCCAGGGCCTTGAGCATGAGACTGGAATAGTCGTCGTGGTCCTTTTCGAACTCGGCGATTTTCTCGTCTATGCCTTCCCCGGCAGTGCAGGCGAAGGCCCCCAGCCAGTCTGCCTTGCCGCTGTCCTTGGGGGCGATGAAGTCCGCCAGGCATTCATTGTACTTGCCGGCGGGCTGTTTGCCCTGTTTGCGCAGGTTGTGGAAGGTTGTGAGTACTTGCTTACGTTCTTCGTCCTGGTACAGCTCGATGTCGTCACCGATGGCATTGGCCGGAAACAGGCCCACCACGGCCCGGGCGCGCAGCCATTTCTCCTGCCGGATCCTGTCCAACATCTGCTCGGCATCCTTGAACAGCTTGCGGGCTTCCTCGCCTTTTTCCGGGTCGTCCAGGATTTTTGGGTAACGTCCGCGCAGCTGCCAGGCGTGGAAGAAGAAGGTCCAGTCGATGTAGGGGATCAGTTCATCCAGGGGAATGTCATCGTAGATGATGAGGGTGCCGGCACCGGCGGGGGTCAGTCGGGCTGAAGCCCGACCTACAGCCTGATCTGCGAGTACCTTGGGGCGGGTGGGTTGCCAGGCCTGCCAGTCGATGGGGGTGGGGTTGGTCCGGGCCTGGTCTATGGTCACTAGGCTGCGGGCCTCGTTCTTTTTACTGCGGCTTTCACGTACTGCGGCGTATTCTTTTTTGAGATCCGCGAGAAAAGCCGGTTTCTGGTCTGACGAGAGCAGGGCGCTGGCCACCCCTACGGCGCGGGAGGCATCGGCCACGTAGACTGCGCCGTGCTCGTACTGGGGTTCGATCTTGACCGCTGTGTGTGCCTTGGAGGTGGTGGCGCCGCCGATCATGATGGGTATCTCGAATCCCTGGCGCTTCATTTCTTTGGCCACGTGCACCATTTCGTCCAGGGAGGGCGTAATCAGCCCGGACAGGCCGATGATGTCCACTTCTTCTTCCTTGGCGGTTTGTAAAATTTTATCCGCGGGCACCATGACCCCCAGGTCGATGACTTCATAGCTGTTGCACTGGAGCACGATGCCCACGATGTTCTTGCCGATGTCATGCACGTCGCCCTTGACCGTGGCCATGAGGATCTTGCCCGCGTTCTCCGCCGGGCACTCGGCTTTTTCCGCCTCCAGGTAAGGCTCCAGCCAGGCCACGGATTTCTTCATCACCCGGGCGGACTTGACCACCTGGGGCAGGAACATCTTGCCCGCGCCGAACAGGTCGCCCACCACGTTCATGCCCGCCATCAGCGGCCCTTCGATGACATTGATGGGACGGCCCAGCTTTTCCAGGGCCTCTTTGGTGTCTTCGTCAATGAACTCGGTGATGCCTTTCACCAGGGAATGTTCCAGGCGCTTTTCCACAGGCCAGCTGCGCCATTCCAGGTCTTCCTTTTTCTCCACGGTGCTGCCGTCTCCGGCGTATTTGGGTGCCAGCTCCACCAGGCGGTCGCCGGCTTCCGGATCGGTGTTGAGGATCACGTCCTCCACGGCCTTGCGCAGATCTTCCGGCACTTCGTCATAAACCACCAGCTGCCCGGCGTTGACGATGCCCATATCCATGCCGGCGCGGATGGCGTGATAGAGGAACACCGCGTGTATGGCTTCGCGCACGGGGTTGTTGCCGCGGAAGGAGAAGGACACATTGGACACGCCGCCGGACACCAGGGCATGGGGCAGGTGTTCCTTGATCCAGCGGGTGGCCTCGATGAAATCCACGGCGTAGTTGTTGTGTTCCTCTATGCCCGTGGCCACGGCGAAGATATTGGGATCGAAGATGATGTCCTCGGGGGGGAAATCCAGCTCGTCCACCAGGATGCGGTAGGCGCGTTCGCAGATTTCTATCTTGCGCTCGTAGGTGTCCGCCTGGCCGGTTTCGTCGAAGGCCATGACGATGACCGCCGCGCCATAGCGGCGGCACAGGCGCGCCTGCTCGCGGAACTTGTCTTCGCCTTCCTTCATGGAGATGGAGTTGACGATGGCCTTGCCCTGCACGCACTGCAGGCCGGCTTCGATGATCTCCCACTTGGAGGAGTCGATCATGAAGGGCACCTTGGCGATGTCCGGCTCGGCGGCGCACAGGTTGAGGAAACGGATCATGGCCGCCTTGCCGTCCAGCATGCCCTCGTCCATGTTCACATCGACGACCTGGGCGCCTTCCTCCACCTGGGTGCGGCACACCTCCAGGGCTTCCTCATATTCCTCGTTGAGGATCAGGCGCTTGAACTTGGCCGAGCCGGTGACATTGGCCCGCTCCCCCACGTTCACGAACAGGGAGTCCTCGGTGATGTTCAAAGGCTCCAGGCCCGACAGGCGGCAAGCGGGGGCAAGCTCAGGCAGCGGACGCGGTGTTTGGTCTTTCACCTGCTCATAAATGGCTTTGATATGTTCTGGCGTCGAACCGCAGCAACCGCCAACAATATTTATAAAGCCTGATGCCGCCCATTCGCCCACCGATTCGGCCATCTGCTCCGCGGTCAAATCATATTCGCCGAATTCATTGGGCAGGCCGGCATTGGGATGGGCGGAGACGAAGCATTCCGCCACCCGGGACAGCTCTTCCACGTACTGGCGCAGCAGGTCTGGCCCCAGGGCACAGTTGAGGCCGATGGACAGGGGCCGGGCATGACGCAGGGCGTTGTAGAAGGCTTCCGTCACCTGGCCCGACAGGGTGCGGCCGGACTGGTCGGTGATAGTGCCGGAGATCATGATGGGCAGCTCGGTGCCGCTTTCCCGGAACACATCCTGCACGGCGAAGATGGCTGCTTTTGCATTCAGGGTGTCGAAGATGGTCTCGATGAGGATGATATCCGCCCCGCCTTCCATGAGTCCCCGGGTGGCTTCCCGGTAGTTCTCCGCCAGTTCATCAAAAGTGATGGCGCGATAACCCGGATCATTAACATCGGGGGAAATGGACAGGGTCTTGCTGGTGGGACCCAGCACCCCGGCCACGAAGCGGGGCTTGTCGTCATTGCTGAATTTGTCCGCCGCCTCCCGCGCCAGACGCGCCGCCGCCACGTTGATCTCGTACACCAGTTCCTCCATGCCGTAGTCCGCCATGGAGGCGCGGGTGGCGTTGAAGGAATTGGTCTCCAGGATATCGGCCCCGGCTTCCAGGTATTGCTCGTGGATGCCGCGGATGATGTCCGGCTGGGTGAGGGCCAGCAGATCGTTGTTGCCTTTCACATCCGAAGGCCAGTCGCGGAAACGCTCGCCCCGGTAGTCTTCTTCCGTGAGCTTATGGCGCTGGATCATGGTGCCCATGGCGCCGTCGAGCATGAGGATGCGTTGCTTGAGCAGGTCTGAAAGGGAAGGCTGGGAATCGTTGTTCACGGCAGGCACTGAATACATGGACAGGGAAATGTCAATTATACGCTAATACACAAGCCATGAACCGCTACTGATGGCCGTACTTTATTGATAAACTGGGTTCCTGAATCACACCTGAGGGGAGGAAATATCCAGTGAAAATCGACTACAGCGCCATGCCTGATGAAGAAGGTTTCTTTGGTGAGTATGGAGGGCAGATCATTCCTCCCGAGCTCAAGGCCATCATGGATGACATCGACCGCGCCTACGAGGAAGTGCGCCAGACAAAGGAATTTAAGGATGAACTGGCCAGCCTGTATGCCGATTACGTGGGGCGACCCAGCCCGATCTTCCACGCCCGCCGGCTTTCCGAACAGCAGGGAGGGGCGCAGATCTTCCTCAAGCGTGAAGACCTGAACCATACCGGCGCGCACAAGATCAATCATTGCCTGGGCGAGGCGCTGCTGGCCAAGTTCATGGGCAAAACCAAGGTACTGGCGGAAACCGGCGCAGGGCAGCACGGTGTGGCACTGGCCACCGCCTGTTCCCTTGTGGGTATCGAATGCGAGATCCACATGGGCGAGATCGATATCGAAAAGGAACATCCCAATGTCACCAAGATGAAGATCCTGGGCTGCAAGCTGGTACCGGTTTCCTGCGGCACCCGTACGCTGAAAGATGCCGTGGACAGCGCTTTCGAGGAATACCTGAAAGATCCGCAGAATTTCTTCTACGCTATCGGCTCGGTAGTCGGTCCCCATCCCTTTCCAAAAATGGTTCGGGATTTTCAGAGTATCGTGGGTAAGGAAGCGCGCGTCCAGTTCCTGGAGAAGCAGGGCAGGCTGCCGGACGTGATCATGGCCTGTGTGGGCGGCGGATCCAATGCCATCGGCCTGTTCACCGAGTTTCTGCCCGATGAAGACGTGCGCATCATCGGCGTGGAACCCGCCGGTAAGGGTCTGGACACGCCGGATCACGCCGCGACCCTCACCAAGGGCAGCAAGGGCGCTATTCACGGTTTCAAGTGCTACAACCTGCAGGATGAGGCGGGCAATCCTCTGGCGGTGTATTCCATCGCTTCCGGGCTGGACTATCCCGGCGTCGGCCCCCAGCACTGCTATCTGAAAGATCTGGAGCGGGTGGAATATGTCACCGCGGATGACCGGGAATGCCTGGATGCCTTCATCAACCTGTCCCGCACCGAGGGCATCATTCCCGCCCTGGAAAGCGCTCATGCCATTGCCCATGCCTGCAAGCTGGCGAAAGAGATGTCGCCCGATCAGTCCATTCTGGTGAACCTGTCCGGCCGGGGTGACAAGGATGCGGATTTCGTCGCGGAAAAGCTGGATTTGTAAGAAGGCCTGCTTTCAGCGTAAGATCAGATGCACGTCAGGGATTGACGTGCATTTCAACCACCGCTCAGGGAGAGAGCCATGTCAAAAGCAAGCATCTGTTTTTTCTTC
>NZ_JBHNMF010000195.1:0-5788 GCF_048562965.1 Thiolapillus sp.
GATGGATAACCATGGCGTTATGCTTCCTCCAGGTTTTGCGTGAGCCAGTCGTTCAATATCTGGCGGGTTCGGAACAAAGGATAGCTCCTTTTTGGAATATAATCACATGGTACCCGACACCGTTCTTATTTCAGATGGTTGAAGATATTGAAGGGCATATGGAAAAAGCATCCTGAGTGGAAAGAGCCACCCTGGAAAGAGGCAATGCGTAAACTGCCTTCGAAAGACGAACAAGTCTTTTGATTCCTTTCCACAATTCAAGCCACCGGCCGCAGTTGTAGCAGCATCATGATGCCGAACAGAATCACCAGCCCCCCGGCAATCTTTCTGGCGAGCGGCTTGCGCAGCAGGCTGCCCATCCAGCCGGCCGCTGCTCCCATGAGCAGCAGGTTGGGCAGCGTCCCCAGGCCGAAAGCGCCCATGAGCAGAGCACCATCCACCATACCGCTTGCTGACAGGGCCCAGATGAGCACACTGTAAACCAGACCGCAGGGCAGCCAGCCCCAGACCATGCCCAGCAGGAAAGCCTGCCCGGGCGAGCGTACGGGCAGGAGCCTGCGCCCCAGAGGCTCGATGCGTTTCCATACCACGCCACCGGCGCGCTCCACGCGGGCCAGGCCAGTCCACCAGCCGCCGAGATACAGGCCCATCATGATCATAAACAGGCCGGCAATGATGCTAAGGATCTGCTGGGTGTATTGCAGCGGCCCCGCCTGGGCCATCAGTAAACCCAGGCCACCGGCAATCATACCGGCGAGCATGTAGCTGAGAATCCGCCCCAGGTTGTAGCCCAGCTGCTGCAGCCAGAAGCCGGAGGTAGCCGCGTTCTGCTGGGGCTGACCCAGGGTCAGGGCACCAACGATACCGCCACACATGCCCAGGCAATGCACACCACCGAGCAGACCCACGATGAAGGCGCCGGCGAGACCGACATCAATCATCGGCGCCCTCCCCGTTTACCGGCACATAACGCCAGGCCAGGGCCACCAGGATCAGCACCGGCAGCCCCATGGCGGCGGTGAGTATAAAGAATCCCGCATAGTCCAGATTCTCTACCATCACCCCCGAGAACCCACCGATGAACTTGGGAAACAGCAGCATGACCGAGCTGAACAGGGCGTACTGGGTAGCAGAATACGAAACATTGGTCAGGCCGGAAAGGTAGGCGACGAAAGCAGCCGTGGCCAGGCCTGCGGAAAGATTGTCCGCCGCCACCACCAGCATCAGCATGCCGATCTGCGGCCCGGTCTGCGCCAGCAGGGAAAACAGCAGATTGGTGCCCGCCGCCAGCAGTGCACCCAGAAAAAGGATACGCATCACACCGAAACGGGTCACCAGCACGCCGCCGAACACGGCACCCAGCAGGGTCATGATGATGCCGAATATCTTGGTGACATCGGCAATCTGTGTCTTGGTGAAGCCAAGGTCGATGTAGAACACATTGGCGATGACACCCAGCACGATATCGGAAATACGGTAGCTGGCGATCAGCGCCAGCAGCAATACCGCCTGCCAGCGGTAACGGCGTATGAAATCCGCAAAGGGGCTGATCACCGCCCGCCACAGCCAGTCCAGTACAGTCCGCAACCAGTCCGGCAGGCCACTGAGCCGGTGGATACGCCGCACACCAGCCTCTTCCACTTCATTCTCCTGCAATACCGGCCTTGGCTCGGCAACCACCAGGGTCGTTGCCAGCCCGACCAGCATGGCTGCAGCCATGGTCAGGTAGGCCACAGACCAGGCATGAAGATCATATTTTACATCCGCCGGCTGCACCCAGGCTGCAATCCAAAGCACGCCGGCAGACGCCAGAATCATCGCCAGGCGGTAACCCACCATGTAGGCGGCCGCCAATGCCGCCTGCTGCTTGCTCTCGGCACTTTCGATACGGAAGGCATCGATGGCGATATCCTGGGTAGCAGAAGCGAAAGCCACCAGCACGGCAAACCACACCAGCCCCGCCAGGTTTTCCCCCGGATTACTGAAGGCCATGCCCAGCAGCCCGGCGATGACCGCTATCTGGGCAAACAGCAGCCAGGCCCGCCGGCGGCCCAGCTTTCGGGTCAGAAAGGGCAAGGGCAGTTTATCCACCAGCGGCGACCAAACCCACTTGAAGGCATAGGCAAGCGCCACCCAACTGACGAAACCGATGGTGGAGCGGCTGATCCCCGCTTCACGCAACCACACCGAGAGAGTGCCAAAGACCAGCAGCAAAGGCAGTCCAGAGGAAAAACCAAGGAAAAGCATCACCCGCACCCTGGGATGAAGGTAGATCCCGAGGCTGTCCAGCCAACGCCTGCCCAGGGAATCAGAGTTCAAGATCGTAATCCAGAATCAGCGGCGCGTGATCGGAAAAACGCTTGGCCTTGTAGATGGAAGCGCCCTGTACCTTGTCCCGCAAACCGGGTGTGATCACCTGGTAGTCGATGCGCCAGCCCACGTTCTTCTCCCAGGCACTGCCCCGGTTGGACCACCAGGTGTACTGGTCAGGCTCCTGGTTGACCACACGGAAGGCATCCACGAAACCTGCGGGACCGAACAGCTCGTCCATCCAGGCGCGTTCCTCGGGCAGGAAGCCGGAATTCTTCTGGTTGGAGCGCCAGTTCTTCAGGTCGATGGCCTTGTGCGCGATATTCCAGTCACCGCAGATGATGTATTCGCGGCCACTCTTGCGCAGTTCGATCAGATAGGGCAGCAGCTTTTCCATGACACGGAACTTGATGGCCTGACGCTCCTCGCTGTGGGAACCGGATGGCATATAGAGGGAAATGACGCTTACATTCTCGTATCTTGCTTCTATCCAGCGGCCTTCTGCGTCGAACCAGTCCCAGCCTATGCCCTCCACCACGGATTCCGGCTCCTGGCGGCAGTAGATGCCCACCCCGCTGTAACCCTTGCGCTCGGCAGGATGATAGAAGCAGTGGAAGCTGGGCGGCCAGAACTGCTTGTTAGTGATCTGATCGGCCTGGGCCTTGAGTTCCTGCAGACAGACGACGTCCGCTTTCTGGCGGCGCAGCCAGTGAAAAAAGCCTTTGCGGGCGGCAGCACGGATGCCGTTGACATTGACGGTGATTACTCGCATGACCGCAGATTATACTCCTGATAACATGCGCCAATCACATCCAACCCACAAGAGATTGCCATGCAGGACTACCAGAAAGAATTTCTCGACTTCGCCCTGGACGTAGGCGTATTGCGCTTTGGCGAGTTCACCCTCAAATCCGGGCGGCTCAGCCCCTACTTTTTCAATGCCGGCCTGTTCAATACTGGCGCTGCCCTGGCCCGTCTCGGCAAGTATTACGCCCAGACCATCATGGACTCTGGCATTGCATTCGATGTGCTCTATGGCCCGGCCTACAAGGGCATCCCTCTGGCTGCCGTCACGGCTGCCGCCCTCTATGACCAGCACGGCAGGGATGTGGCTTATGCCTTCAACCGCAAGGAGGCTAAGGATCACGGCGAAGGCGGCGTAATCGTCGGGCATGCCCTGGAAGGCCGGGTGCTCATCATCGATGACGTGATTTCAGCCGGCACCTCGGTGCGCGAGTCCATGGACATCATCGAACAGCTGGGAGCGAAAGCAGCAGGCGTGGTCATCGCCCTGGATCGCCAGGAAAAAGGGCAGGGAGAACTCTCGGCAATTCAGGAAGTTGAGCGGGACTACAATATTCCCGTTGCCGGCATCGTGAAACTGCAGGATCTGGTGAGTTTCCTCGAAGAAAAAGGCGACGCGCCTGATCAGTTGCAGGCTATCCGGGATTATCGGGAAAAATACGGAGTAAGCCGAAGAAGCTCACAACCACGATAGCATCACACAAAATAAATCCCTACATTAGAATATGGTGATTTATTTGAGCCAGATCAATATGGGAATCTGTGGAGAGAGTATATTGTGCTTCAAGGTCTTGGAAACAATACCTTATGGGTAAGTAAAGTTATCCAGAATGTTCTCACTCCTCCTGACTATTGTCAGATTTAGCCCGCCGGCTCCTTTTCGGCGGGCTTTTTTATGCCCAGGGATGGGCGGGCAGAAATTTGCTCCTGCATTTTCTGCACTTCCGCCATCCCTGGCGGTCGTATGCCGTGAGAGGCCAGGGATGGCCGAAGCGGCGAATGCCCAGGGATGGGCGGCACTGGCAATCGCTCCTGCATGCCCCGCCTCCTTCATCCCTTACCATCGTAGATCGGGCTTCAGCCCGACAACTACCCCCAATCCAGCACCTTTGTCGGGCTGAAGCCCGATCTACATGGGAAGACTCCAGTACACCCCTCCCGTGGATACAATCACCGTGAGTATGCCCAGCACCAGGTTGAAAGTAACCAGCCGGCGGATACCCGCCAGCGCCTGACCGCCTGCCGGCCAGTCTTCGGCCGCCACGGCCTTTCGCAGGGCTGCATAGGGCACGAAATAGATATAGCAGAACACCAGCATCATGGTCAGCCCCATGCCGAACATGAGATGTACATGCAGGGCCAGCCCGCCCATGCCGCCATAAACGCCGAAGATCATCCAGAAGCCACTGGCCAGTATGAGCAGGATGCTTATCCATACCCAAGGGAAAAACCGGCCGAACACACCTGCCCACAGGCGCAGCCTCAGAGGTGGCTCCAGGGTATCCACAGCGGTGGGCCGCAAAATCATATGGGCAAAAAACATCCCTCCCACCCAGACGACCACTGACAACACGTGCAGGGGAATGGCGAAATTCATACCAAAACTCATGTCGGATTTCCTATAATGATGAATCTACGGGTATTCTACCCCATTACCGATCATCTCCTTTCCCGGAGAAATACCATGAATCCAACAGAACATCGCGTGGTGGTGCTGGGCGCGACCAACAAGCCCGAACGCTATGCCAACCAGGCCATTCGCCTGCTGCAGGAGAAAGGCTATTCCAATATCACCCCGGTACACCCGAAACTGGCCGAAAGCGAGGGTCTGCCTGTGGTGAACACACTGGCCGATGTCAGACAGCCTGTGGACACCCTGACGCTGTACGTGGGCCCGGCCCGCCTGGCGCCCATGGCCGACACTATCGTCGCCCTCCATCCCGGCCGGGTGATCTTCAATCCCGGTACGGAATCGCCGCCCCTGCAAAAGGCGCTGGACCAGGCAGGTATTCCCTGGGAGGAGGCCTGCACCCTGGTGGTGCTGCGCACCGGACAATTCTGAATAGCCGTAAAATCCCCCTACATCACCCGGGAAGGCTATGATGCCCTGCGGGAAGAAGAGACAGCCCTGTGGAAAAAGCGCCGCCGGGTAGTGAAGATTCTTGCCGCAGCCGCCGCCGAAGGTGACCGCTCGGAGAATGCTGAATACATCTACCGGAAGAAACAGCTTCGGGAAATGGACAGGCGTATCCGCTATCTGCAGAAACGTATCCCCGAGCTAAAACGCATCGAAGGCCCGCCGCACAACACCGAGCAGGTGTTCTTCGGCGCCTGGGTGACACTGGAAGACGAAAAGGGCGAGGAAGTCACCTACCGCATCGTTGGCGCAGATGAATTCGTGCCGCAGAAAAACTGGATCAGCGTGGATTCCCCCATGGCCAGAGCCCTGCTGGGCAAATCACTAGATGAGGAAATTCAGGTCGAAACGCCTTCCGGTAGAAAAGAGCTGTTGCTCCTCAAAATCAGCTATCGACATCCTGAAACATCATAGGACAGTAAAAATCTGCGTTCTAAGAACGCAGACTTGGCTTTTGCCCCCTATAAGGGGGCTTTGATGCCAGCCTTCTGAGAAGGCTGGCTGGTGAGTTATCCCATTTCATTGATTACTTGCCCA
>NZ_JBHNMF010000196.1:0-5772 GCF_048562965.1 Thiolapillus sp.
GACCAGCCTTCGCTTCGATCTCCATGGCTGGAATCAGCTGAAAACAGCTTGCCTTGACTTTCAAACCGATTATACATTATGATTAATGTGTATCGGGAACGCGTGATGCGCAATATTTCCCGGCACTTCATGCTTCGGTTAGGCCGCTACTTTTATGTCGAATTCGATCACAAGCCCTCGGGAGAGGATTATAGATGAACCTGTTGAAACCAGAATGGATTAGCGTCTCGTTACGGAACGGAACCCAAGAGGCTGTTTCAGTCTCTGCGTTGGGTCGCGAAGATATTGTCGATATAACGGCCCCCCGTGCCGATTTTCGCGGCGCCATCTACCAGTTGCTTGTCGGCCTGTTGCAAACCGCTTTTGCGCCGAAAAATCACAGGGAATGGCGGCAATGGTGGGGCGCGCCCCCCGATGCCAAGACGCTGGAAAAAGCGCTTGCTCCCTTCGTGCCGGCCTTCAACCTGTTTTCTTCTGTTGGTGAACCGGCTTTCATGCAGGACCTGACCCTGGAGGAGGGCGAGCAGAAGGACATTGCGGCCCTGTTTATCGAGGCTCCCGGTAGCAAGACCCTGCGCGATAACCAGGATCATTTCGTCAAACGGGGTGCGATCGGGAAACTTTCACCGGAAGCTGCTGCCCTGGCGCTTTTTACCCTACAAATCAATGCGTCTTCCGGCGGTGCGGGTCACCGCGTTTCGGTGCGCGGCGGCGGGCCACTGACCACCCTGCTCCTGCCATCGGAGAACAGCAGGAACGATTGCCTGTGGCGGCGTCTATGGCTCAATGTGCTGACCAAGGATGATCTGGCGCAATTGCCCGGCGATCATCAGGACAATTCCCTCGGGCGAATTTTCCCTTGGATGGCGTCAACCCGCACCAGTGAAAAGAAGGGCATGGAAACCTATCCGAATCATGCCCACCCCTTGCAGGTGTACTGGTCCATGCCCCGGCGCATGCGTCTCCAGCCATCGGATCAGGAAGGGCGTTGCGATCTGACGGGCCAACCGGCCACTTCCCGGGTGGATCACTACCTCACCAAAAACTATGGCATCAACTATGCAGGCCATTGGCAGCACCCGTTGACGCCCTATGTTTTCGAAAGCAACAAGGAACCCTTGTCCATCAAGGCACAGCCCGGCGGGCTGGGCTATCGGCACTGGCTGGGATTGGCGGTCACCGCGCAACAGGGCAAGTTCACCCGAACCCCGGCGCTGGTGGTGCGCTGTTACTTTGATCGACAGGAGCGCATACAGGAACTCGACCTCAACCCCCGCCTGTGGGCTTTCGGCTACGACATGGACAACATGAAGGCCCGCTGCTGGTACGAAACTGAAATGCCGTTGTTCAACCTGACTCAGGAAGCGCGGGAAGACATTGCCGAACAGGCGCAAATCATGATCGAAGCCGCCACCGATGTGCTCAAAACCCTCAAGTCCGCGCTGAAAAGTGCCTGGTTTGACCGTCCCAAGGATGCCAAAGGGGATATGTCCTTCATCGATGCCAACTTCTGGTCGGTCACCGAAACCTCTTTCTACCGACTACTGCAACAATTGGTCGAGAAGAACGGCGATGATGACGCCATCGACGCCCTGTTGAAAAGCTGGGCACGCACATTGAAAGACAAAGCCCAAAAGCTGTTCGATCAATACGCCCTGTCCAGCCTCAACGAAGACGGCGATCTCAAGCGTGTGGTCAAGGCGCGCGACGGCAAGGGCGGACTCAACCACCATCTCAATGGCAGCCGCGCGCTCAAGAAACTGGCGGCTTGAACAGGAGAATGCCCATGAACTTCATCATTCTGAAAGACCCAGACCGGCAACAGGCCATTCGGAAATGGCACAGCGAACTGCATGACGAGGACCACCGGGGCGACCGCGCCCGGCTGCGCCGCTGTGACAGGATCGATGCTGTGATGCTGGAACCTGCCTGTTTTCGGTTGTGCCAGAAAACCAAGGGTGACACTGAAGGATTGGCGCTCGTGGCAGGGCTGCTGACCTGGGTGGAAAACCTCAGTGATCAGCCCACCGCCCTGTTGCTGGGGCGATTCAAACCCGGCGGTGATACCCCGTTGTTCAGCGAACTGCGTTTCCGGCGCCTGCTGGCCTCAAGCGCCCCTGACGATTTCTACCAGGGGATGCGCCGTGCCATCATGCAGCTGGGCAAGACAGCGGACCCCATTCAACTGGCTGATGAGATCCTGCACTGGCATGCCCAACATAAATGGCCCGACAACTATCAGGGCATCCGTCAATGGCGGTACCGCATGGCTCGCGGTTATTACGCGCCACAAAGCCTGCCTACAGGCCTAATCAGTGATTCATCAAGGAGACCACAACCATGACCTCATTCATCCAATTGCATCTGCTCACAGCTTACCCGCCCTCCAACCTCAACCGCGATGACCTGGGCCGACCGAAAACTGCCATCGTCGGTGGCACGGAACGGCTGCGAATTTCTTCACAAAGTCTTAAGCGTGCCTGGCGAACCTCTGAGCATTTCGAGAATGCTCTGGGCGATTTCAAGGGTACGCGCACCAAACGGCTGGGAACAGAAGTGTACGGGAAGCTGATTAGCGCGGACATCAGGGAAAAGGACGCCGAAAAATGGGCCTCTGCCATCGCCGCCGTTTTCGGCAAGGTAAAAAAAGAAAATCCGCTGGAGACCGAACAGCTTACCCATGTCTCCCCCGAGGAGTGGCAGGCGGTCATGGCGCTGGCCAAGGCACTGGCGGCGGAGAATCGCGAGCCTGAAAAGGAAGAACTGGATCTGCTTCGTGAAAAACCGAAAGCCGTGGATATCGCCCTGTTTGGCCGCATGCTGGCTGCCAGCCCGGCATTCAATGTGGAGGCCGCCGCTCAGGTGGCCCACGCCATTACCGTCAACCAGGTCGAGATTGAGGACGATTTTTTCACTGCCGTGGATGATCTCAATACTCACGAAGAAGATGCCGGCGCGGGGCACATGGGCGATGCCGGTTTCAGTGCCGGTGTTTTTTACCAGTACCTCTGCATCGACCGTGACCGGCTGGTGGAGAACCTGCAGGGGGACGGGGATCTGGCGAACAGGGCCATCACTTCACTCACCGAAGCGGCGGCCAGGGTGGCGCCCACGGGAAAGCAGAACAGCTTTGCTTCACGCGCCTATACTTCCTACCTGCTGGCGGAGAAGGGCGGCCAGCAACCGCGCAGCCTTTCGGTGGCGTTTCTGAAACCGGTACGTGGCGACGACCTGATGACCCGGGCCATTGAAGCACTGAAAATACAGTGCGACAACTTCGACCGCATGTACGGTGACTGCGCCGACGAACGGCGCGCCATGAACGCCCATACCGGCAAAGGCGATACCCTGAAAGAAATCATCGACTTTGTGGCGGGCTGAGTCATGGACGACTATCTGGTTTTTCAACTCTATGCGCCCCTGGCCTCCTGGGGTGGGCAGGCCGTAGGGCAGGAGCGCCCCAGTGACGACCACCCCGGTCGCTCGGCGTTGCTGGGCCTGCTCGCCGCCGCCCTCGGCATTCGCCGTGAAGAAGAAGCGGAGCACCGGGCCTTGAGCAACGCCTGCCGTTTCGGCATAAGGCTGCTCGCGCCCGGCCTGGCCTTGCGGGACTTTCACACTATACAGGTACCGCCTGTGGCGAAAAAGCAGCAGCACTTGCAGACCCGGCGCGACGAGCTGCGCGAACCCAGGGTCGGCACCATGCTCTCCTTCCGCAGCTATCGGCAGGATGCCGTGAGCGTCGTCGCTGTCACCAGCAATGACGCGCGCTTCCGCCCAGCGATTCTGCTCGACACCCTGTTCGAACCCGTGTTTCCCCTATACCTCGGGCGCAAGGCCTGCCCCCCCGCGCTGCCGCTGAACCCGGAAGTGATACCTGCCCCGCACCTCAGGGCGGCGCTGGACAGCTACTGCGTCGCCCCCTGCCTGGCAAAATGCTGCTCCGGGCCATCGCGCTACTACTGGGAAGCCGGCATGAAGCCAGGCATGGTTCACGACTATCAGGCACCACGTTACGACCAGCCCATCAGCCGCCAGCACTGGCAGTTTGCACCACGCGATGAATTCGTCTGCCTGGGAGGTGAATGATGTACCTGAGCCGAATCCACTTTACCCGGGAGGGCATCCGCCGCCAGTGCCGCCGGGGCATTGCCAGCAATCTGTTTCGTGAACACCAGATGATCTGGCGTCTGTTCGGCAAGGCACCCAACCAGCAGCGGGACTTTCTCTACCGGCGTGAGGACAGGCCCGGTGAGCCGCCGTTCTATTACCTGCTGTCGGCGCGCCAGCCTTTGGAAGGTGATGGCAACCTGACCGTGGAAACCCGACCCTTCGAACCCCGCCTGCAGGCGGGCAACTGTCTGCAATTCCAGCTGCGCGTTAATGCCGTGGTCACCCGCAAGGCCGATGATCACGGTAAGCGGCGCATCCGCCGGGACATCATTGAGGCTTGGATTGATAGCTGCCGCAAGAGCGATCCCCTTGGTAAGGGCTGGCCGCCGCCCTCCGTGATCCATCACCAGGCCGCCAGCACCTGGCTGAACAGACAGGGGGAAAAGCACGGTTTTCAACTCGGTGACTGCCTTGTTTCCAACCACCGTTTTCACAAGGTGTGGAAACCTGGTGATCCTCATCAGCGGCATTTTACCAGCCTCGATATTCAGGGCAGCCTCACCGTTACCGAACCGGACGCCTATCTGGCGACACTAAAGCAGGGCCTGGGCCGCGCCAAGGCCTTTGGCTGCGGCCTGATGCTGATCCGTCGTGCCTGATTGACTCATTACGTAACAGGTACTATCATTACCATGATAAAGGGCTTTCGCGACAAGGCAACGGCCAGGATATTCCAGGGAAAAGTTACCAGACGACTGCCACCGGATATCCAGCACCGGGCCTTCGACAAACTCCGGCTGCTGGGGGCCGCAACCGGTCTGGAGGACCTGAAAGTACCGCCGGGCAATCGTCTGGAACCCCTGCGAGGCCATCGGGCAGGCCAGTGGAGCATTCGCATCAACGACCAGTGGCGCATCTGCTTCCGCTGGGAGGACGGTCATGCACGGGATGTGGAGATCACCGATTACCATTGAGGCTAACGCCATGAATAACAAAGCCAAGGATAATCTACTCCCCCTGAGCACACCGGGCGAGCTGCTGCGCCGGGAATTCATGGAGTCGGTGGCGTTGTCTGCCAACGCATTGGGGCGGGCATTGCATGTACCGCCCAATCGTATCACTGCTATTCTGAATGGCAATCGAGCCATCACTGCAGATACAGCCCTGCGCCTCGCCCGTTACTTTGGCACCAGTGCCGAGTTCTGGCTCAACCTTCAAACAGACTACGACCTGCGCCTGGCACGCCGGGAAAAGGAGGCTTCCATTCGGTGCCAGGTTAGGCCGCGAGCCGCCTAAACTATGCTGCCGCCGCTGAAACCCATCCCCATGAAAGAGCGTGTCTCCATGGTTTTTGTCTGGTACGGTCGCATCGATGTCAAGGACGGTGCTTTCGTCGTCATCGACAAGAATGGCGTGCGCAAACACATCCCCGTGGGGTCAGTCGCCTGTATCATGCTGGAACCGGGCACCCGGGTATCCCACGCAGCGGTCAAACTCGCGGCTCATGTTGGCACACTGCTGGTCTGGGTGGGAGAGGCGGGGGTGCGTCTCTATGCCTCCGGTCAGCCCGGTGGTGCGCGCTCCGACCGGCTGCTCTACCAGGCCAAACTTGCATTGGACGATAACCTGCGACTAAAGGTCGTGCGCAAGATGTATGAA
>NZ_JBHNMF010000197.1:0-5764 GCF_048562965.1 Thiolapillus sp.
ACGCCTGTCAAAAAAATGCAATAGGGCTGATTGTTTGGCGCTTACTGCCACCCTGCGAGCGAACCAACTGCGGCTGTACTTCTCTTCCTTTGCCTATGTCCTGCTGCACGGCCTGCGTCGGCTGGGCCTGACCGGTACGGCGTTTGCCAAGGCCCAGAGCACGACGATCCGTCTGAAGCTGCTGAAAATCGGCGCCCGCCTGCGCCTGACGGTACGCAAAGTCTGGCTGTCCTTCTCGGAAGCATCCCCCTACGCCAGCGACATCGCTCAGATCCTGGCCAATCTCAAGCAGCACCCTGCTTGGTCGCCGCCTGGATAGGTTCTTCCGTCCCCAACAACATCGACTCAAAGAATCAGTCCTGGGTGCTGAGGGACTGGTGCGTCTGTTCTGTCAAAAAAACATCCTCCAGAGCCCCTGAGAGAGCAAAAAACACGAGAATCTCTTCTCTTGGCGAGTACCTTGGCACGAGAAATGGGCTATCGGGCTATCTTGGCCACGTCCCGGCGCCTAAAAAACGCCGGAACTAGGGGGTCGGTGAGCGATGCGGGTTAGATGACGTAGTCCTGGGCGCGGGTGGCACAACAATGAATTTTCCGGTTGATTCCGGTAATATAGTACAACTGACTTTCAAGTTTTCCGTGAGCCGGCAGTCCGGCAGGGAGTATTCATCATGACAGATTTCGTATTGGCACCTTCCATCCTTTCCGCAGATTTCGCCAAGCTCGGCCAGGAATGCGACGACGTGCTGGCATCCGGCACCGACTTCATCCATTTCGATGTCATGGACAATCACTATGTTCCCAACCTGACCATCGGCCCGCTGGTCTGCGACGCCCTGCGCAAGCACGGCATCACCGCGCCCATCGATGTGCATCTGATGGTCAGCCCCGTGGACCGCGTGGTCGGTGATTTCGCCGAGGCCGGCGCCACTTACATCACTTTCCATCCCGAAGCTTCCGAGCATGTGGACCGCACCCTGCAGCTGATCAAAGGAGCCGGCTGCAAGGCAGGCCTGGTGTTCAACCCGGCCACCCCACTGGACTACCTGAAGTACGAGATGGAAAACGTGGACATGATCCTGCTCATGTCCGTGAATCCCGGCTTCGGCGGCCAGAGTTTCATTCCCTCCGCCCTGCAGAAGCTGAAAGAAGCACGCAAAATGATCGACGAGTCCGGTCTGGATATCCGCCTGGAGATCGACGGCGGCGTCAAGGTGGACAACATCGCCGAGATCGCTGCGGCGGGTGCAGACACCTTCGTTTCCGGTTCCGGCATCTTCGGTGGCCGCAACGAAAACGATCCCAACAAGTACGACAGCCGCGTAAAGGAAATGCGCGACGCCCTGGCCAAGGCCGTCTGAGCATGTCCGACAAACCGCAGATGATCCTCATCGATGTGGACGGCACGCTGGTGGACAGCGTGCCGGACCTCGCCTGGTGCGTGGACGAAATGATGCAGCAACTCGGGCGTGAGCCCTGGGGCGAGACCCGGGTGCGCGACTGGGTGGGCAACGGCGTGGAGCGACTGGTGCGCCGCGCCCTCATCGGCCAGCTCGATGGCGAACCCTCGGACGAGGAATTCGACAAGGCCTACCCCATCTTCCTGGACCTGTACGCCGACAACACTTCCAAGCGGTCTTTACTCTATCCGGGCGTACAGGAAGGTCTGGATTATTTGCGGGAACAGGGTTATTCCCTCGGCTGCGTCACCAACAAGGCCGAGCAGTTCACCCTGCCCCTGTTGCAGGATCTGGGCATCTTCGACTACTTCGGTATCGTGGTCGCCGGCGACACCCTGCCGGTGAAGAAACCCGATCCCACGCCACTGCTCTATGCCGCCGAGTTCTTCGGTGTCACGCCGGAACAGTCACTGATGATCGGCGACTCCAAGAGCGACGTGAAAGCAGCCCGCGCCGCTGGCTTCGGCATCGTCTGCATGAGCTATGGTTACAACCATGGCGAAGACATCCGCATCTACGAACCGGATGAAGTGATCGATTCCATGGCGGAACTGAAAGACAGGCTGTAAACACGAATTTCACTTGGCGAATCAGCGTTTTTGTTTTATCTTTGCGCTACATTACGAATTCCACCAGCATATTCGAAATCATGATGAACACGATAGCGATACAGCAAGGACGATGGCGGAGCTGAGCATTCAGCTGCGTTGTCCTGTTTGTGTTTCGATATTGTGGAGAAAGTCATGACCCCTGAAAAATTCGACGCCCTGGCTGCCCTGGGCTACAACCGCATCCCCGTGGTTTGCGAGGTGCTTGCGGACCTCGATACCCCCCTGAGTGTTTACCTGAAACTGGTGGATGGCCCTTACGGCTACCTGTTCGAATCCGTGCAGGGTGGCGAGAAGTGGGGCCGCTATTCCATCATCGGGCTGCCCTGCCGCACCCAGTTGCGCGTCAGGCAACACCAGGTCACCATCACCACCAGCGGTGAAGTGGTGGAAACCGCCGAAGTGGAAGACCCACTGGCCTTCGTCGAGACGTTTCAGGACCGATACAGGGTGCCCGAACTGCCGGGCCTGCCCCGTTTCAGCGGCGGTCTGGTGGGATATTTCGGCTACGACACTATCGGCTATATCGAGCCAAGGCTCTACAATCCGGACAAGAACGATCCTCTGGGCGCACCGGATATCTTCCTCATGGTGTCCGACGAAGTGGTTGTATTCGATAACCTGGCCGGCCGCATGTTCATCATCGTCCATGCCGATCCCGAGCGTGGCGACACTTATGCCAGCGCTCATGCGCGCATCGCAGAACTGGCCGAACGCATGCGCAACAGCCCGCCCTCCCTGCCCCGTGGCGAGCATCGCGAAGTGCGGGAGTCGGATTTCGTCTCCGGATTCACCGAAGAGGGCTTCAAGGCCGCCGTCGAGCGTATCCGGGAATACATCGTGGAAGGGGATTGCATGCAGGTGGTGCTTTCCCAGCGGCTGTCCATCCCCTTCCAGGCGCCGCCCCTGGACCTGTATCGGGCGCTGCGCGGCCTGAACCCTTCGCCCTACATGTATTTCCTGGACATGGACGATTTTCAGATCGTGGGCTCATCACCGGAGATCCTGGTGCGCCTGGAAGATGGCGAAGTCACCGTGCGCCCCATTGCCGGCACCCGCCGCCGGGGTCACACGGAAGAGGAAGACCAGGCCCTGGAAGCCGAACTGCTGGCCGATCCCAAGGAACTGGCGGAGCATCTGATGCTCATCGACCTGGGGCGCAATGATGCGGGCCGGGTGGCCAGCACCGGCAGCGTGACCCTCACGGACAGGATGATCGTGGAGCGCTATTCCCACGTCATGCATATCGTCTCCAATGTCACCGCCGATCTCAAGGAAGGCATGAGCGCCATCGACGTGCTGCGGGCCACCTTCCCGGCGGGCACGGTATCCGGCGCTCCCAAGATCCGCGCCATGGAGATCATCGACGAGCTGGAGCCGGTAAAGCGCGGCGTGTATTCCGGGGCCGTGGGCTATTTGTCCTGGAACGGCAACATGGACACGGCCATAGCCATCCGCACGGCGGTAATCAAGGACGGCCAGCTGCACATCCAGGCCGGCGCCGGCATCGTTGCCGATTCCAGGCCTGAGCTGGAATGGAAGGAAACCATGAACAAGGGCAGGGCGGTGTTCCGCGCCGTGGCCCTGGCCGAAGCCGGGCTGGAAAAACATTTGTGCGAAGGGGAGGACTGAGCCATGTTGCTGATGATCGACAACTACGATTCCTTCACCTTCAACCTGGTGCAGTATTTTGGCGAACTGGGCGCCGAGGTGGTGGTAAAGCGCAACGACGAGATCGATCTCGAAGGGATTGAGGCGCTGAACCCGGACCACCTGGTCATCTCGCCCGGTCCCTGCACCCCCAATGAAGCGGGCGTGTCCGTGGCCGCCATCAGGCAGTTCGCGGGCAAGCTGCCCATTCTCGGGGTGTGCCTGGGACATCAATCTATCGGCCAAGCCTTTGGGGGGAAAATCGTTCACGCCCGGGAGATCATGCATGGCAAGACCTCGCCCGTGTATCACGCGGACACGGGGGTGTTCAGCGGCCTGGACAACCCTTTCACCGCCACCCGTTATCACTCCCTGGTGATCGACAGGGAAACCCTGCCCGACTGTCTGGAGATCACCGCCTGGACAGAGAAAGACGGGGAGATGGACGAGATCATGGGCGTGCGTCACCGGGAGCTGAACGTGCAGGGGGTGCAGTTCCACCCCGAGTCCATTCTCACCGAGCATGGGCATGACATGCTGCGGAATTTTCTCGACGGAAAATAATGCAGGCCGGGCTTCGGCCCGACAACAGGCGGCAGGAAGGATGATGAACGGTTTTGAGCTGGGAGTGTCCCTGGTCAGGGAACGCCGTTAACCCATCCCTGGGGGCTTGACGGTGGCATCCATGCCACCGACATCCCTGACCAGGGACACCCCCAGCCCTTAAAATATGTAGGTCGGGCTTCAGCCCGACAACAAGCGGCACAAGGGGAAATGTCGGACTGAAGTCCGACCTACCAAGGTTGCAGAGGCAAGAACCATGAACATGAAACAGGCCATAAACCGGGTTATAGACAAGCAGGATCTGAGCGCGGAGGAGATGACAGCCGTCATGCGAACCATCATGACCGGCGGCGCCACCCCGGCGCAGATCGGCTGCTTTCTCATCGGCCTGCGCATGAAGGGGGAGACAGTGACGGAAATCACTGCGGCCGCCTCGGTGATGCGCGAGCTGGCGACCGGGGTGGATATCTCCGGCCTGGATTATGCCGTGGATATCGTGGGCACCGGTGGCGATGCTTCCGGCACCTTCAATGTCTCCACCGCATCCATGTTCGTGGCCGCGGCGGCAGGCTGTCACGTGGCCAAACACGGCAACCGCTCGGTTTCCAGCAAGTCCGGCAGCGCTGACGCCCTGGAGGCGGCGGGCATCCGCCTGGACCTGAACCCTGAACAGGTGGCCCATTGCGTGCGTGAAGTGGGGGTGGGCTTCATGTTCGCTCCCGGTCATCACAGTGCGATGAAGCATACCATCGGTCCGCGCAAAGAAATGGGGGTGCGCACGATTTTCAACGTGCTGGGCCCCCTGACCAACCCCGCCGGGGTGCCCAACCTGCTCCTGGGCGTATTCAGCGAAGACCTGCTGGAGCCTCTGGCGGAAGTGTTGCAACGCTTGGGCGCCCACCATGTGCTGGTGGTGCATTCCAAAGACGGCCTGGATGAGATCAGCATCGGCGACAAGACAGAAGTGGCCGAGCTGAAAGACGGCGCCATTCGCCGTTACAGCATCTGGCCGGAGGAGTTCGGCATGGAGCGGGCTTCCCTGGAGGCCATCCAGGTGGCTGATGCTGGGGAGAGCCTGGCCATGATCCGTTCCGTACTGGAGGATCATGCCGGCCCCGCCCGGGATATCGTTACGCTGAATGCCGGCGCGGCTATTTATGCGGCTGGACTGGCGGATGATCTCAAGGGCGGCGTGGACAAGGCCCGGGCAGCGATTGCCAGCGGCGAGGCACGCAACCGGCTGGACAGGCTGGTGGTGGTGTCCCAGGGCTTCGATTGAACAAGGCCCTCCCCCCCCCCCCCGCCCCCTGTTCCAGAGAAAAGGGAGAACAACCTGCCCTCACCCTGACCCTCTCCCCGAGGGAGGGTGTCGCAAAAGCCCCTTCCTGAACGTTACGGTTGAGGGTAACCTAGACCCTTATGTGGAACCACTACTCTTTAGCTGCGCTACGATGAAAAACCGACCTATAAAAAGGCGTGTTG
>NZ_JBHNMF010000198.1:0-5757 GCF_048562965.1 Thiolapillus sp.
GTGGCTCGTATATCGAGGCTTTGGTAATCCACTGGATGGCATAAAGGCGTTCCTGGAAGATGTCCTCGTCACGAGGAATGAAATCCAATTTCTCCCACTTTCTCAACCTATTGAGAGTATTCCCCTGAGGGCCGCGATAGTCCCCCCGGAGTGTTTTGACAGGTGTACGATGAGTTCGTCCGTCCAGTTCATAGACCAAGTCGCCATCGTGTACGGTGCCAGTTTCGGCATCCTTGATTTCTTTGTTTGAGGCGTTGTTTATAACCTCCATGTCGAAGCGCTTATTGGCATGATCAGGTATGAGTTTCACGACAGTGCCGTGTTTCGGAGAGATGATGCGGCTGGGTAGCATGGGAATCATCCAACCTGTTTCTGGGCATCGTGTTTCCAAACAGTAGAGATAGGCCTTGGCACGATTGCCCTCGTCGTCATGCTCTACCCCGAGTGCTATTAGTTCCTTATCAACCTGTTGGGTAACTTCGCGCTGGGCATCTTCATACATTGAACGTTGCTCTTTGGGAGCACCGATAATGTTCAGGGCACCCCAGGTCAGCATACAGGCAATTGGATTCAGGTCAGCCGCGTAGGCATTACATCCCACACGTGCCGCTTCAAATGGAATGGAGCCACCTCCACTGAAAGTGTCTCCTGCACGTGGACGATGGCCATAACGCAAAATACCGAGCTGTTCTACTAATTCAGCATGGGAGTGAGCATTGATGCCAAATTGAGCATAGTGGTGATTAACCCTTGTCCACACTGGCGCGTATAGCCAGTTTTGGTCTACCTCTTCTGGCCGCTTACAGAGAGATGCCTTTTCCTCATAACTACTGAAGGTTGCTAGCGCCTTTTGGTAAAGTACGAGCTTGTTCTCGTCGTCGATATCGCGCCGCCAGCGCATTGTGATGCCTTTGGCATCCGCATCGAAGGGAAACTCCCAGGTTTCCACTTCTTCAGCGCTGATGTCAGAGGCCTTGATGGTGTAGCTGAAAAAATCCCAGGGGCTGCCAAGCGCAATAAGTGAAGCGAAATCCTTGGGTTTGATGGCGTTTTGAATTAAGGCTCTACGGGCAAGTCCTTCATAATCGAACCCCATAAGAGACTCGAAGATTTCGAGATCTTTTTCATGATCATCCGTTTGTGGCAGCAAACTACCTAGTACTATGGCGCGAACCAGGATTAGTGGCTTTCTCCCTTTCCAATAGGAGCCGAGACCGGTCAAAGTTTGTGCTGCGCCAGCTTTTCGCTCTGTTTGCGCCTCAAATGAAACCTTCTGGGCAGGAAAGACCCCTTCAATCAGAGCGGGTGCATCCTGCAGTGTCAGGGGTATTAGTTCAGCCATAAATTATTCATCACCAAAAAGATCGAGGGTTGGTAGAGGGTCGTGCTTGACGATCTCTCTGCGACCACGCGGTTATAGTAGTTCGCTTTGGGCCACATCGCCCAAGGCATGGCGTAATGCCAAACGCCAACCTTTGTTGCTATCGTTGATGCCACCTGTGCTCATGGAGGTCATACCAAACAGCCACCAGCGTTCTTCTGGTCGTAGGGCGAGCCAGTTGCGCACAGCGACCGGGATATTCTCCATCTCCATGCCTTCGACGGCCCAAGCCAAGACGCACAGTTCTTTGCCAAGCAAGCGATCGACAGGGTTGTCGCCCACCTTCCAGGATGCACTTTTGAGATTGTGGGCTTTCAGGCGGGCATTGAAGGCACGCTGCACTTCACTGCGAATCGCCGTCCAGCGTGGACGCTCCAGTGACACGCGGTCGATCACCGCAAACTCGTCGCTGGAGGCCTGCAGCCCCAGGTATTCACTGATCTGAACCCGGCCGCTGTTGGCCTTTGGGATCACCACCTTGAAATGGTGGGGGTCGCTGGTTGCAGGTACGCCAAAGCCGAGCGTCTGGTGAGCATAGGTTCCCTTGCGCGAAGAGGCCTTGCCGGTCTTGGAACCGGTTTTTATAGCTTCTGGAGCCTCTTTCTTGTTTGCTTGGGCGGCCTGTGCACCAGAACGGACTGGCATTAGGTTAATCCTCCTGTGTCACTTCGCCGGGGCGCAGTTCTATGCCCGCGATCTTGGCGAATTCTTTCGCTTCAAATCCGCTTTCAAACTGGATGCCATCGCTGATGGTGATGGCCACCGGTGACTGATCTTCCTGCAGCACCTCGCGCAGGCTATTGACCGTGCCTTCGATCATTGCAGCGGTGATTTCGCGTTCCTGAAAACGGACGGTGACGGTGTTTTCACCTTCCCCGATCTCGATGCGAACACCCTTGAACCGAGTGTTGGTCTGATCGCGGAAGTGGTTGATGACGCTATAGACGCGGTCAGTGGTATCCAGCGCCATGCGCTTGTTGCTCAGGCGAGCGGGCTTGGCATCATCAATTTGAACGGTCTTGTCGCCACTGTGCGGGATTTGGAAATCGGCATTCTTGGTGGCCTCGCCGGATTTGGCGTAGACCAACAAGCGGACGGCCTCCGAGCCGATCTCGAATGGGCCGTCGTAGGTCTTGCCATCTTTCGGATTGGATCCATCCAGGGTGTAGGTCATTTCGGCCTTCGGTGTGCACTGCAGGGTGACCTTGCGCTTGTCAGCAGAGGGTTCTACCTGGTGTCGAATTTTGAGTTCCGCGGTCCAGCGAGTGGGCGCGCCACTCTCATACGTGCCGGTTGTGTCCTTGATCCAGAAGTAGAGCGTGCCTTCTCCCGTGCTGAAGTTTTCCATATCCTCCACCTGCGAATCGCTTTCACTGACATCCGGCTTGGTGGAGTAGTAGATGATCGGGCTCTCTCCCGCATTGCGGGGTGTCAGACTGAGAATGGATTCGCCGGACTCCTGATTTGCACCAAGCAACGAGACATTGGCGCTGGTCTTTTCTTTCGGGAAGGGGGCTTTTTCGATATAGCCATCTTCACCCAGGCGCCAACGGCCCTGTTTCAACGCCTCGGCCTTCAGTGTGTCCATGCCGCTGTTACCGGGCATCCATGGCCATGCTGCATTACTCTTGGCGCGGCTGATCACGTCTTTCCAGGGAGTGCGACGGTTGTCTTTTCCCGATGGCCAGAGATCTGTCTCGGCCATGGCGAAGTATTCGTTGAAGTTATCCTTGAGGTCCATCGCCAGCTTGTAGTTGGCGCGCGGGCTGGAGAGCAGGCTTTCGATCTGGGCCTCTGCAGACTGGTCGCCCTGGCCGATTTTCAGGCCGTTGTCGATGGTGACGCTGACCAGGGTTTCACGTCCGTCCATTTCGTCAAGGCTGGGGAAATAGATCCGGTTATAGGCAGCAGAGAGTGCCTTGGCGAAGCGGTCTTCCGATTCTTCGAGGCGGTCTCGTGCCTCTTCAAACAGGGTGTCGCCAGGCTTGAGGCGCTTGTGGATCTGCTCAATGGCGTAGAGTTCCCGCAGGCGATCCTCTACCGCATCGGCCATGTGGCTGTCCTGACCCGTGAGCACCAGTAAATTATTTTTTTCCTGCTGGAACTCAAAGAAATGGTTGAGCTCGCTGGGGGGTACCTTGCCATCGGGGCGAATCACGATCAGCACGCGTGGGCCACTGAGTCTCAGCTCGTCCAAGCGCGGCAGAATCTGCACTTCCTGATAGGCATTTTTTCCGGAAGGTTGCAGGATGCCGGTCAGGCGATTGATGAGTGCCGTGTCGATTTTCGGTTGTGGAATATCTTTGGCATTACGCTCGATCTGCCGTGAGAGGTTTTCTGTCTCTTTGATAAAAAAACGCTGGTCTTCACGGTGCAGGTACCAGGCCTGTTCACGCAGGTGTTGCAGGGAATCCAGAAATTCGTCGGGCTTGCGGTTGGGGGCTGCGAGGAATTCGATGATCTCACTTTCGGACAGGCCGATGCGACCTCCGACCGCTCTGGATAGTGACGAAGCCAGTAGCAGAGTCATGACCTGAACTGATGCATCGCTACTGAGCTCATCATCGATGTGTTCTGCAATGCCGTTGCCATTATCAGCAATGTCGCGGGTAACAGCTGGAATCAGCTTGGGGGCAATACGCTCAATCTCATCTTTGACCTGATCATCATTGAGATCAAGATGCTGGGTCCCGATCAGGAAGGCGTCATCGATCTCCCTTTGCTCGACGCTCTTGAGCAAGCGAGCGGTAAATTGCATTAGGCCGCGGGTTTGACGGAAACCTTCATTCTCCTTAAAGAGGGCTACCAGGTGCTTGAATGAAGGGTGGAAAGGGTAAGTTTCTCGTACCTGTTCGGCGATCTGCTCGATGCTAGACGCAACGATGTAGCCGCCATCCTCGGCCTTCTTGATTTGTTGGGCATACTCTTCGGCGATGTCCGAAATGGTGCCTTCGTCGGGCAGTTCATCGATGAGACGCTTTTTCAGAATCTCGTAGATTTCGTTGCCAGACAATTGGACTGGGGTGATGGTCATTGCCTGGCGCCGGGTTTCCTGTTGGAGGTTGGAAATCGACTCGGCCAGTGCTTTGGTCTGGGACTTATAGCTACCAGAGAGGTTGGCAATGACGATAGCGCAGTTCGGTAATTCAAGGGCGGCGCTCATAAGCGCACTGAGGCTGTAGACGACCATGTTGGCCAAGGTTCCCTGACCGATGACCTGGGTGCTGGCATTGTCCAGATAGGGCGGCAGCTCATCGAGCAGGATCAGCGTAGGGGTGTCGCCGATAAGCTCTTTCCACTTCTTTTGATCTACCGCTTTCGGACCAGATGCCCAATAGGGACGGATGGCTTCTTCCTCACCAAGCTGGGTGGCGATTTCCCCCCAGATGTAGTTATCCGGGTTGTTGCGGCCGTTGAAGGCAGCGATGCGTGCCTTGCCAAAATCCAGGCGGTCATTTAGATCAGAAGGGAGTACCTCTGGGCGCAGGTGGTTATGGCGCGCCAGTAGGCCAAGCGCAATCATCATGTGGGTTTTACCGCCACCCATGGCCTGGGTGAGTTCGAACACCGCCTGGTCTGATTTGCCGGAGAGGCGCAGCATGCCTTCACGGAACAGTTGCTCCATGCCGTGGGTGACATGGTTCCTGGAGAAGAACTCTCGGCCGTCCCCCTGATCGTTAATCAGGTCCGACAGGTTCTCTATGCCGGCGCTCATGCGGTAATCCTGGATGACAGGATTGAATTGGCAGGCCTGTTTAACCGTCCTGATCATGCTGATTGCTCCCCGTTGTTGTCAGTGTTCTGGGGGGCTGGGACGGCAATACCATTGGCGTCGCAGTAATCCCGAATCAGCACCTCTACCATGTTGGCAATGGAGCGATGTTCTTGGTATGCTGCGGCGCGCAACGCTTCCTTCAGACTTGGGTCGATCCGAAAGGTCAGAGTTGCTGTCTTGGTGGTGGCCATGTACCTCTCCAGAAGTCCTTGCAAATGTACTGCAATATACAGCATATAGTCGCATTGGGCAATCTAGAGAAGGAGGGTTGTCTATTGATCCTCCTCCTGACTCCTGAATTCGTGTCATTCCTTACCTGTGTAAGATTTTGTATCAGCTGTCGCTTGGTACCCCGGCGCTATGACGAGGTTCTCCACGCCATAGAGTGCTTGCCGGTTCTTGAGCCAGAGGTGATATTCCGGCCCATCCAAGCTGTGGTCTTCCGGGCAGTCGACATTCCAGCGTCGCGGTACATAACCAGCGACTGCGGCGCGCACATTGACTCACCTGAAATACCCTCAGTTTTTTCGGCTCCTCAGCAGAATTTGTGGGTAGCTGAGGTGGGTTTGAGGCAAATGATCAGGTCTGTCCTGTCGGGGTG
>NZ_JBHNMF010000199.1:0-5755 GCF_048562965.1 Thiolapillus sp.
CGCCATACACAACCAAAAACCCAAGCCATTCATCTGGACAGCCAAGGCTAAGGATATCTTGGCTAAAGTTGTTCGTGCTAATCGCCGGTTAAGTTCCAAGCAAAATGCAACACTACACTAGCTCCCGCCTCACCATGAAATTCAAGGTGGATAGGCGCTACGCAGAGCGCGTACAGGAGGCGTTGGCGGCTGAGGCCCGGGGTGAATTGGAAACACTGCGCAGCACGCCCTATTTTCGCTCGTTGGCCAGTTTCATCGAAAAGAATGTCGATGAGCAGTACGATTTTGAACAAGCTCTGCGCAAACGTCCCGTCGAATTGAGTTCACAAAGGCTACTGGCCGCTTCCTATGTATCCGAGCGCCCAGAAGACGATGAGGATGGAGAAGAGCAGGCGCAACAACAGATTCAGGATGATCCCACCGTCAGCTTCTTCACCCAGGCGGCAGATAACAACTATTTCCTCGACAAGGAAGGCTTGAAACTGAGCCTGAAAGGCGGACTGGAGCTGGATCAGCTGAGTGACGGTGAATACCAGCTTCTGTTCCTCTTCGCCCTCATCGATCTGTTCGATGCCGAAAACACCCTGTTCCTGCTCGACGAGGCAGACTCCCATCTGCACTACCAGAACATTGATCGTCTCTGGGGAATCCTGAAACGGCTAAAGGGTAGGGCCATCACCACAACACATCTGCTCGATTCGATTACGGCCAATGAATTTCATGCCATCAAGGTGGTGGAGCAGGGACACATCCGAGATGACGACAAGCTCAAGCAGCTCATCGCTCGTCTCAGCATCCTTTCTCGCGCCACTTAGGTGGAGTACGAGGTTTGCGCCAAGATTGACCACATGGCACTGCTGGATGATTACAACGACTGGGAGATATTCCTGCGACTTGCCGCCCGAAAAGGGCTGGACACCTCTCGGTTGGATAGTGTCTATGCCTTCAAGAAGTCGTCCAGCTATGCAAATGAGAACGAGTCGTTCGGCAAAGCCAAGATCCAGTGGACGGAAAATCTCAGCAAGGTTGAGTGCGCCCTGGCAACAACCCAGGTATTTCTGATCTGTGACCGTGATGAGGCCACGCTCGATATGGACCCGCAATCGGGTGTCAAAGTACGGGGACAACAATACCGGGAACAGATCAACGCCATCCACTGGCCGCAGGGGGCGAATGTTTCAGTTCATCTTCTCGCCTGGCAACGCCGCGAAATCAAGAACTACCTGGCGTCGCACACGGCGTTAAACCATCACGGCAAGCTGGCAGAGATTAACAATGCAGAACTGGCTCAGGTCCACCACCTTGTTGCCAACAACCCCGGCGATAATGACGGTATCCGCCGCTTGGCAGTAAAAGACACCATCAATCCGCTGATCAATGGCCCCGATGGTCTCTGCGTGCAGAAACGCCAAGACTACATCGACCTGATCCCACCCGAAGAGATCAGCGAAGACATCGAAAACATGTACAACTTCATCGTTGGAAAACTGAATTAGCCCATGTCACTACAACAAAAAATCGACCGTATCACCGACATCCTGCGCCGCGATGATGGCATCTCCGGTGCCATGCACTACACCGAGCAGACCTCCTGGATTCTGTTCCTCAAGTTCCTCGATGACTACGAGGCGGAGAAGGCGGAGAAGGCGGATGAGGCGATCCTCTCCGGTATCGACTACATCCCGGTGCTGGATGAGGAGTACCGCTGGTCAAACTGGGCCTGCCCCAAGACACCGGACGGCAAGCCGGACATCCAGAAGGCCCGCACCGGCGACGACCTGCGCGAGTATGTCAACGGCGAACTCTTTCCCTATCTCAAGGGCTTCCGCAACGATAGCCAGGCCGATCCCGGCTCATTCCGCTACAAGATTGGCGCGATCTTCGAATACCTGGATAACAAGATCGCCTCCGGCCACACCCTGCGCGAAGTGCTCGACATTATCGACACCCTCAATTTCCAGTCGGAGACCGAGCTGTTTGAACTCTCCCAGGTCTACGAGGGGCTGTTGCAGAACATGGGGGATGCTGGTGGCTATGCCGGAGAGTTCTATACCCCACGCTCACTGATCCGGGCCATCGTCCAGGTGATTGACCCGCAGCCGGGCCAGAGTGTCTACGATGCCGCCGCCGGTTCCTGCGGCTTCCTCATCGAGGCCTTTGAACATCTGAAGGCCGGGCGTCAGCAACTCACCACCAGCCAGTGGGATCAGATTCAGCAGCAGACCTTCTACGGCTATGAGAAGACCACGCTCGCCTACGTCATGGGCATGATGAACATGATCCTGCATGGCATCGAGTCGCCCAACCTCTACCGCCAGAACACGCTGACCCAGAACATTCGCGATATTCAGGAGAAGGACCGCTTTGATCTCATCCTCGCCAACCCGCCGTTCGGCGGCAAGGAGAAGGCGCAGATCCAGCAGAACTTCCCCATCCAGAGCAACGCCACCGAGCTACTGTTTCTGCAGCATTTCATGAAGTCGCTCAAGAGCGGCGGCAAGGCCGCCATCGTGGTGCCGGAGGGCGTACTGTTCCAGACCAACAGCGCCTTTACCCAGGTGAGGCAGGAGCTTCTGGAGCACTTCAACCTGCACACCATCCTCAGCCTGCCCGCCGGGGTGTTTCTGCCCTATTCGGGGGTCAAGACCAATGTCATCTTCTTCGAGCGCAGCGGCGGCACCACCGAGACCTGGTTCTACGAGTGCGAACCGGAACAGAAGCTGACCAAGAACAAGCCGCTCAACGATGGCCATCTGGCCGAGTTTGTTGAGCTGTACGCCCTACGCACGACCACCGACCACTCCTGGACCGTGCCGGTGGACAAGCTCAAGGAAGACTACGACCTCTCCGCCAAAAACCCGGCCAAACAAACCGAGGTGGAACACCTACCGCCAAGGAAGATCCTGGAGCTGATTCAGGAGAAAGAGGCGGCAGTGACCAACCTGCTGGGCGAGATCGATGAACTGCTGGGGGAGCAGTAGGCGATGGAGCAGCAGTTGTATAAATTGCCGGAGGGGTGGGAGTGGCAACCGTTGTCGTCAGTGACAGAGGTTGTTGGTGGCGGAACGCCAAAAACGAAAGTGCCAGAGTATTGGGGTGGCGATGTTGTGTGGTTGAGTCCAACGGTTTTACCTGCGATTGGTGAATTAACCTACATTTCGGACTCATCGAAAAAGATTACGAAAAACGGGTTGGCTAAAAGCTCCGCGCGTTTGGTGCCTGCGGGAGCTGTTGTTTACTCCACTCGTGCCACTATAGGTAAGATCGCTATCGCGGGCTGTGACTTGGCAACGAACCAGGGGTTTACGAATTTCATTTGTTCGGATGAGCTGTACAATCGGTACTTGGCTTATGTACTTGTTCGACAGACCCAGGCAATTGCATCTCTCAGCAATTCAACGACCTTTAAGGAAGTAAGCAAAACCAATATCAAAAGCGTTGAGACCCCCCTGCCACCCCTCAACGAACAAAAACGCATCGTTGCCAAGCTCGACGCGCTCTCGGAGCGTACCCGCACCCTCGAAGCCGAAACCCAGGAGCGCCTCGGCCAGCTCATCGCCCTCAAGTCATCCTTACTGGATACCGCATTCCGGGGGCAGCTATGACGCCCCAAGCCGGAGTTACGCCATGAGCCAGGATCTGACCAACTCCTCCACCCAGCGGCAGAACATCCTCAACAACCCCTTTGCGCTGCGGGAGATCGAACAGGCCACCCACATCCAGGGCATCCCCTTCGAGGGGCGCAGTGTGGTGCTCAAGGAGCAGGTCGCCGCCTTCTTTGAGGTTACACCACGTACGGTGGACAACTATCTGGAGAAATTCAGCGATGAATTGCGCCGAAACGGGTACGAGGTGCTTCGCGGTAAGCGTCTGAAAGAGCTGAAAAAAGCGATTTCAGAGAGCGGTGCTAACGAAACAGATTTCGTTACCAAAACCACGGTGCTGGGTATCTTCGACTTCCGTGCCTTCCTCAATCTGGCCATGCTGATGGTGGAGAGTGAGCGGGCGCGGCTGCTGCGCCAGGCGATCCTCGACATCGTCATCGACACCATCAACCAGCGCACCGGCGGCGGCACCAAGTACATCAACCAGCGCGATGAGGACTTCGTCCACGCCTGGTTCCAGGAGGAGAGCTACCGCAAGCAGTTTACCGATGCCCTGCGTGATTGCGTCGCCCTCGGCAACTTCAAGTATCCCCTCTACACCGACAAGATCTATGTCAGCATCTTCCGGGAGAAGGCGCAGGCCTACCGTAAGATATTGAAACTGCATGAAAAGGATAAGGTGCGGGATACCTTCTATTCGGAGATCCTGGACCTGGTGGCCTCCTATGAATGCGGTATCGGGGCCATGATCCGGGAGGAGTCGGAGGCGAAAGGGCACTTGCTGTCGGCCTGGGAGGTGGATGCCATCTTTGACCGGTTCGAGAAACTGCCTCACTGGAAGCCACTGATCGAGAGGGCGCGTAACAAGATGGCTAGCCGTGACTTGGCCTTCCGCGATGCACTGCACAAGCAGCTGGAAGAATACGTCACCCCGCTGCAAAGAGACGAGTTCGAACGCTTCCTGGGCGAGAAGAGCAAGGAACTCGCCAAGCGTCTGGAAGATGCCAAGGACGTGATGAAGCGCCTCAAGGAACGTGAATGACCACCCCGGTCATCTATCTGACCCTGGAACAGGCCATCGACATTCACCACAAGACCGTGGAGGTGAGCGGCGGCGGGGCCATGGGGTATCTGGAACTGGGCAAGCTGGAGAGCGTGCTCACTCACATCCAGAATGACGATTACTACCCGACCTTCGCCGACAAGCTGACGCATCTTTTCTTCGGTGCCTGCAAATTCCACAGCTTCGAAGACGGCAACAAGCGCATCGCCATCACGCTATGCGCCCAGATGCTGCTGTTGAATGGCTATCTGTATTGCTCTGGTAACTTCATCCGCGAGATGGAAAACATCAGCTACCACGTCGCCGCTGGCCTTATAGATAAAAACCTGCTGGGCGAGATAATCACCGCCGTTTTGGACGATGAGTTTGAATCAGAGTCCTTGAAGCTAAAAATCCTCAATGCGATTTCTGTAGATAACGGGGAGGGGTGATCGGCCTTGAACAGGCAAGGTTGGAGCCCGTCACGTTACTTGCAAGTTACTCAGCGAGCGTCAAGCTAGTTTTAGCCCGCATCGCTCACCGATCCCCTAGTTCCGGCGTTTTTGGGCGCCGGGACGTGGCCAAGATAGCCTGATAGCCCATTTCTCGTGCCAAGGTACTCGCCGAGAGAAGTAATTCTCGTGTTTTTCGCTCTCCCGGGGCTCTGGAGGATGTTTTTTCGACGGAACAGACGCGCCGGCCCCTCAGCACCGGAGTCTGATCGGTTGTGTCAACGTTGCCGGATGTAATAGGGTTTATCCAGGGGGTGACCAGGCAGGGTGCTGCTTGAGATTGGCCAGGATCTGAGCGATGTCGCTGGCGTAGGGGTATGCTTCCGAGAAGGACAGCCAGACTTTGCGTGCTGTCAGGCGCAGACGGGCGCCGATTTTCAGCAGTTTCAGGCGGATCGTCGTGCTCTGGGCCTTGGCAAACGCCGTACCAGTCAGCCCCAGCCGACGCAGGCCATGCAGCAGGACATAGGCGAAAGAAGAGAAGTACAGCCGCAGTTGGTTCGCCCGCAGGGTGGCACTGCTGGTGCGATCGGCGAACAGTCCCAGTTGCTGCTCCTTGATCCGGTTCTCCATCTCGCCACGGGCACAGTAAAGAT